>NZ_JBHUZM010000028.1:0-71395 GCF_042667665.1 Streptomyces sp. NPDC057307
CCCACGGAGTTCGCGGGCGGGCCGTCGGCGGTGTCGTACGAGGTCGTACGAGCCGGTCAGGCGTCCTGTTCCTCCAGGTCGCCGAGATCCCTGTCGCCGTCGAAATCGTCCTCGTCGAAGACCGAGCTGACGTCGAAGCGGCAGACGACCTGCTGCGGATCGGCCTGTTCGAAGGGGGCGCCGAGCCATTCGCCGGGCTCCGGAAGGTCGTCGGCGGCCGACACCCAGAGGGTCGAGTCGCCCTCCTCCAGGCCGAACTCCTTGTGCCGGGACGCGATCTCGTCCGGTTCGTACTCGCCGAAGAGCACGCCGACGGCGGCGTGGACACTGGCGCCGACGACCGCCACGGTCTCGGCGTCCCCGTCGACATCGGCGATGCGCTGTGCCTGAGCGAGCAGTCTCCGGGGCTCCGCCACCGCGTAGTCACGGCGGATGAGCACGCTGAGCGCGTTCGGCTCCTCCGGGCCGGTGTACGGCGGCAGGGAGTCGTCCGTGCCGGGGATCTCGAAGGGGGTGACCTCGTCGTAGAGGTCGTAGAGCCGCTCGTCGTACGCCTCCGCCGCCGTGGCGAGGGCGTTGAACGCTTCGGAGACCGCCGGGTCGTCCTCCCCCGTGCGGCGTTCGACCGCCGCGAGGTGACGGTCCAGCGCGACCTTGACCGCCTCGGCGGCGGCACGTACCTCGGCAGCCGTGGGCTGCGCAGCATCAGACATAGAGCAGACGCTATCCGTACCGGGCCTCTGCCCGCACAATAGATGCGATGCCGGAATACGAATTTGTCGACGTGTATGTGCCGCGCGGGGTGTCCCGCAGCGACGCGACCCGCCTGCTGACCGACCACGCAGAGTACGGACACTGGGAAATGGACCGACTGAGCCTGCATCGGGACGGCAGCCGCAGAGTGCGGCTGCGCAGACGCATCATCCGTCAGGTTCGCGCGACCTGGTGACGGCGACGGGGCGGGTCCCCGCTCTGCGGAGGCCCGCCCCGTGGCCGTACCGGGCCGAACACGTGTCGTACGCGTGCGCCCCTATGCGGCGGCGCGGGCGCGGCGGTAGATGACGCTGCCCGCGAGCAGCAGGGCCGCACCGGCCGGGATCACCAGCCCGAGCCCGTCGGAGCCCGTCCGGGCCAGCGCCTCGGTGCCCTCGGGGGCGGCGGGCGGGTCGACGGCCTGTGTGTCCGGGGTGTTCGGGGACGGCGGGAGGGCGCGGTCCGTCGGGGGCTCCGGGGTGACCGGGACCTCCGGTTCGCCCTCGGTCGGCGGCGCGGGGGTGTCCGCGTTCTCGCAGCCGTTGCCGAAGGTGGGGTTGAGTGCCCCGACGATGTCGACGCTGTTCCCGCAGACGTTCACGGGGACGTCGATCGGCACCTGGATCAGGTTGCCTGAGCCCACACCGGGTGAGTTCCCGGCGCCGCCCTCGGCGTGCGAGCCGCCGCCTCCGGGACCGCCGGGCGAGTCGCCCTTGCCGTCGCCGTGGTCCTTGCCGCCGTGCGAGCCACCGCCGTGCGAGCCGCCGCCCTGGGAGCCGCCGCCCTGGGAGCCCCCGTTGTGCGGGCCGCGACCCCCGTCGGACGTGTTCGCGCAGCTGTTGCCCATGGCGGGGTTCAGTACTCCGACGACGTTGACGGTGTTGCCGCAGACGTTGACCGGGACGTGCACCGGGACCTGGACGTTGTTCCCGGACAGCGCGCCCGGGGAGTTCGCCGCTGTTCCGTCGGCACCCGAGTCCGCGTGGGCGTAGCCGCCGCCGAGGGCGAGTACGCCGCCGGCCGCCGCCACGGTGATCAGGCCTTTGCGCGTGACCTGTCTCATAGCTTGTTCCTGCCTTCTGCCTACCGGATACCCCGGGCACGACGCCTGGGGTGTGAAGCCCGGCGGCCCCGGAGCGCATGGTGCGCACTCCGGGGCCGCTGTGCTCGGACCCTTACGGGTTGAGCAACGTCACGCGTTGACGCAGGTGTTGCCGAAGGCGGGGTTCAGCAGCCCGATCACGGAGACCGTGTTGCCGCACGCATTCACCGGAATGTGGATGGGCACCTGGACGACATTGCCCGAGAGCACACCGGGGGACCCGACAGCGGCACCCTGGGCACCGGAGTCAGCGACGGCCATGCCCGCGCCCGCGAGCACGAGACTGCCGGTGGCAGCCGCAGCGGCGACGACCTTCTTGATCATTATTCCTCCTTGTTGGCAAACGCGGTCCCAACCTCGGACCGCACCCTTGTAACGAGGAGGGAGTAATGAGGCTACGAGCGTATGGTCGCATTCACTCTTTTCAGTCCAGTACGTACGCGCTGGCGAATACCGCCCCGCCCGGATCCGGCAGGCTCCGGCCGGCGCCGACCGACGTCAGCTGGCGTCGATGAAGCGGTCCAGCACCCGTACGCCGAACTTCAGACCGTCCAGCGGCACCCGCTCGTCCACGCCGTGGAACATCCCGGCGAAGTCCAGCTCCGGCGGGAGCTTGAGCGGGGCGAAGCCGAAGCCGCGGATGCCGAGGTCGTCGAAGGACTTGGCGTCCGTGCCGCCCGAGAGCATGTACGGAACGGCCCGCGCGATCGGGTCCTCCGCGACGAGCGCGGTCTGCATGGCGTCCACGAGCCGGCCGTCGAAGCTCGTCTCCAGGGCCTTGTCGCCGTGCACGTCCTCGCGTTTCACCCGCGGGCCGAGGATCCGGTCGATGTCGGCGAGGAACTCCGCCTCGTAGCCGGGCAGGAAGCGGCCGTCGACATGGGCGGTCGCCTGGCCGGGGATCACGTTCACCTTGTAGCCCGCGCCGAGCATGGTGGGCGCCGCGGAGTTGCGCAGGGTGGCGCCGATCATCTTCGCGATACCGCCGAGCGTGGCGAGCGTGCCTTCCATGTCCTCCGGGTCGAGCGGGACACCGAGCGCGTCGGACAGCTCGTCCAGGAAGGACCGCACGGTCTTGGTCATCCGCACCGGCCATTCGTGCCGGCCCAACCGGGCCACCGCCTCGCAGAGTTCGGTGATCGCGTTGTCCTTGTTGGTCATCGAGCCGTGCCCGGCCGTGCCGTCCACGGTCAGACGCATCCAGTGCATGCCCTTCTGCGCCGTCTCGACGAGATACAGCCGCAGGTTCTCGTTGACGGTGAAGGAGAAGCCGCCGACCTCGCTGATCGCCTCGGTGACGCCGTCGAAGAGCCCGGGGTGGTTGTCCACGAGATACCGCGCCCCGTACGTACCGCCGGCCTCCTCGTCGGCGAGGAAGGCGAGGACGATGTCCCGCGGGGGCTTGCGTCCGCTGCGGAGCCTGTCCCGCACCACGGCGAGGGTCATGGCGTCCATGTCCTTCATGTCGACCGCGCCGCGCCCCCAGAGGCAGCCGTCGGCGATCTCGCCGGCGAACGGGTCGTGCGTCCAGTCGTCCGCGTTGGCGGGCACGACGTCGGTGTGGCCGTGGATGAGCAGCGCGGGCCTGGAGGGGTCCTCGCCGGCGATCCTGGCGACGGTGGAGGCGCGGCCCTTGTGGGACTCGAAGATCTGCGGTTCGAGACCCACCTCGGCCAGTTTCTCCGCCACGTACTCGGCGGCCAGCCGTTCGCCGGGGCCCGAGTGGTCCCCGTAGTTGCTGGTGTCGATCCGGATCAGGTCGCGGCAGAGGTCCACGACCTCGTCCTCGCCCGAGACCGTCCCGCCCGTGTTCGACTCGCTCACGCTGCTCACTCCCGCTGTCGTTGCCGCTGTCGCTGCCGGTGGTCGCTCCATCCTCCCACCGGGGCGGGATCGGGCAGTGCCCGATGTTTGCTATGGTTTTCCACGTCGGAACGGCCTCTGGTCGTCCGGCGGACACCTTGTCCGGGTGGCGGAATGGCAGACGCGCTAGCTTGAGGTGCTAGTGCCCTTTATCGGGCGTGGGGGTTCAAGTCCCCCCTCGGACACCAACGTTGACACAGTGCCGATCGGGATTCCTTTTCCCGGTCGGCATTTCGCGTTTCCCATCCCCGTCCGACCACCGCGCACGAGTGCCGGCGCGGATTGTTTCGGGCGTGTGAATCATTGCCGAATTCTGGATTTCCGGGGCCGGCCACCGATCATGGGCGGCCGGTCGGGCCACCCCTAAGATCTGGCTGAACTCCCAGGTCAGGGCGGAGATCAAGCAGATTAGGGGTTGCCCGCCGAGGGGTCGCGCTGGCACGTTTGCGATGCAATTCTCAGTCGGCGTGTGCCCCCGGAATGAGGCGACGGAAACAACATGACGCTCGCGCCCAGCGAAACGCAGCCGTGGATTCGACGCTTTCGGCCGGCCCCCGCCGCACGCACCCAATTGGTGTGCCTGCCGCACGCGGGAGGGTCCGCGCCCTTCTATCTGCCGATGACCAAGGCGCTCGCGCCCGAGACCGATGTGCTGGCCGTGCAGTATCCGGGCCGGCAGGACCGGCGCGACGAGAAGGGCATCAGCAGCATTCCGGAGCTGGCCGACGCCGTGGCGCGTGAGCTGCTGGAGTGGGCGGACCGGCCCATGACCCTCTTCGGTCACAGCATGGGCGCGTCCGTGGCGTTCGAGGTCGCGCGGCGGCTGCGCGACGCGGACGTGAACGTGCTCGGGCTGATCGTCTCGGGCCGGTGCGCGCCGCCCTGCCGGTGCATCGCGAAGCGGCAGCTGTTCACCGACGAGCACATAATCGACAACGTCCGTCGGCTGAGCGGCACGGACGCACAGGTCCTCGGTGACGACGACGTCGTACGCATGATCCTGCCGGCCCTGCGCAACGACTACGCGGCCGTGCTGTCGTACCGCAGCGAGCCGGGGGCGTCGATCCCGTATCCCCTCGTGGCCCTGATGGGCGACGCCGATCCGCAGGTGCCGGTCATCGACGCCCGGCCGTGGGCGGATCACACGGAGTCGGACTTCGACATGCACGTGTTCCCCGGCGGCCACTTCTATCTCAACGACCAGCCCGCCGCCGTGGCCAACACGGTCAGGCACCACATCAGGCGCTGGGCCACCGCCGACGCCGCGCGGGACCGCGTCGCCTGAGGCGACGACACGGCCCACGCGGCGCGGCCCACGCGAGGCCGCTCAGCCGCCCTCGCGGATCCAGTCGTCCAGCTGCGGCGCCTCGGCGCCGACGGTGGTCGAGTCGCCGTGTCCGGTACGGACGACCGTCCCGGGCGGCAGCGTCAGCAGCCGCTCGCGGATCGACTCGATGATCGTCGGGAAGTGCGAGAAGGACCGCCCGGTGGCGCCGGGCCCGCCCTGGAAGAGCGTGTCCCCCGTGAAGACGGTGGCCAGCTCGGGGGCGTACAGACAGACCGCGCCGGGCGCGTGACCGGGCGTGTGCAGCACCATGAGGGTGGTGCCGGCCACCGACAGGCTCTGGCCGTCGGCCAGTTCGCCGTCCGGGAGCCGGTCCGGGTGGGTCTGCTTCCACAGCGGCAGGTCGTCCGGGTGCAGCAGGATCGGCGCGCCGGTGGCGGCGGCGAGCGCCGGCGCGGCGTCGATGTGGTCGTTGTGCGCGTGGGTGCAGACGATGGCGCGCAGTGTCCGGCCGCCGAGCGCCGTCTCGATGGCCGTGGCGTCGTGGGCCGCGTCGATGACGATCGCCTCGGAGTCGTCGCCGACGATCCAGACGTTGTTGTCGACGTCCCAGGTGCCGCCGTCGAGCGAGAACGTGCCGGAGGTGACGAGGTGGTCGACCCGCGCGGTGGGGCCGGTGGGTGAGTCGGTGGCGGCCATCAGAGCGTCACGACCGAGCGCAGGACGTCGCCCTCGTGCATCCGGGCGAACGCCTTCTCGACGTCCCCGAGTCCGATGGTCTCGGTGACGAACGCGGCCAGGTCGATCCGGCCCTGCTGGTGCAGGTCGATCAGCATCGGGAAGTCGCGGGACGGCAGACAGTCGCCGTACCAGGACGACTTGAGCGAGCCGCCGCGTCCGAAGACGTCGAGCAGCGGCAGTTCGATCTTCATCTCCGGGGTGGGGACCCCGACGAGGACCACCGTGCCGGCCAAGTCGCGGGCGTAGAAAGCCTGGTTGTACGTCTCGGGGCGGCCGACCGCCTCGATGACGACATCGGCCCCGAAGCCCCCGGTCAGTTCGCGGATCGCCCCGATGGCGTCGGTGGTGCGGGAGTTGACGGTGTGGGTGGCGCCCATCGTCTTCGCCGTGGCCAGCTTGCGGTCGTCGATGTCGACGGCGATAATCCGGGCCGCGCCCGCGAGACGGGAGCCGACGATCGCCGCGTCGCCGACACCGCCGCAGCCGATGACGGCGACGGAGTCGCCCCGGCCGACGTTGCCGGTGTTGATCGCCGCGCCGATGCCCGCCATGACGCCGCAGCCGAGCAGCCCGGCGACGGCCGGTGCGACCGACGGGTCGACCTTCGTGCACTGCCCGGCGGCGACCAGGGTCTTCTCCGCGAAGGCGCCGATGCCCAGTGCCGGGGACAGTTCGGTCCCGTCCGTGAGGGTCATCTTCTGCGTGGCGTTGTGGGTGTTGAAGCAGTACCAGGGCCTGCCCCGCAGACACGCCCGACAACTGCCGCAGACGGCGCGCCAGTTGAGGATGACGAAGTCACCGGGGGCGACATCGGTGACTCCGGCGCCGACCGACTCCACCACGCCCGACGCCTCGTGGCCGAGGAGGAAGGGGTAGTCGTCACTGATCCCGCCCTGCTTGTAGTGCAGATCGGTGTGGCAGACCCCGCACGCCTGGATCTTCACCACGGCCTCGCCGGGGCCGGGATCGGGGATCACGATCGTCTCGATCCGCACCGACTCGTTCTTGCCGGGCGCCACGACGCCTTGCACCTGCTGCGACATGCCAGGACCTGCCTCTCCATCGAGCCTGAAGGGCCAAGTCTGACACCGCGCCGCGCCCGTCGGGGCCCCAGGTCAGGGCGCCAGCACGTCGAGTTCCTGGAGGGCGCCGACGGCGATCTCCCGGGTCAGCTCCTCCGCGCGGGCCGCGTCCCGTTCCCGTACGGCCTCGGCGACCCGTACATGCAGGGTCACGGCCGCCGGGTCCGGGTCGTGGAACATCACCTCGTGTCGCGTACGGCCCGTCAGGACCTCGGCGACCACATCCCCGAGCCGCGCGAACATCTCGTTGCCCGACGCGTCGAGAACCACCCGGTGGAAGGCGATGTCGTGGCGCAGATAGCCCTCCAGCTGGTGGCCGCGCGAGGTGGCGACCATCCCGAGCGCCTGCTCGGTGAGGGCGGCGCACTGCTCGGGCGTGGCGTGGACGGCGGCGAGACCGGCGGCGACCGGTTCGATCGCGGAGCGCAGCACGGTCAGGGAGCGCAGTTGGCGGGGCCGGTCGTTGCCGGCGAGCCGCCAGCGGATGACGCGCGGGTCGTAGACGTTCCACTCGCGGGCGGGGCGCACCGTCACCCCGACGCGGCGCCGGGACTGGACGAGGTGCATCGATTCGAGGACGCGGACCACTTCGCGTACGACGGTGCGTGAGACGTCGAAGCGCCGCGCGACCTCGTCGGTGCGCACGACGCCGCCCTCGGGGTACTCGCCCCCCGTGATGGCGAGGCCGAGGGTGTCGAGCACATGGGTATGCAGGCCCCGGCCTTCTGTGGTCATGACGGAAGCCTACGGGGCGGGCTCGGCGAAGAAAAAATATGACGTGTGGGTTACGACACCTTGAATACGTCGTACATATGCGTTTCAGTAGCGCGGAGGCAGCGGAGCACGTGAAGACAGCGAGGCATCAGATGAGCACCCCCCACGTCGTCGTGGTGATGGGCGTCGCAGGGACCGGCAAGACCACCGTCGGTCCCCTGCTGGCCGCCGCACTGGGCGTCCCGTACGCCGAGGGCGACGACTTCCACCCCCCGGCGAACATCGCCAAGATGTCCGCGGGCACCCCGCTGGACGACGACGACCGCCGGCCCTGGCTCGACGCGATCGGGCGCTGGGCGCACGGCCGGGCCGGACTCGGCGGCGTGGTCAGCAGCTCGGCGCTCAAGCGCGCCTACCGGGACCGGCTGCGGGCGGCGGCGCCCGACGCCGTCTTCCTGCATCTCACCGGCGAACGGGCCCTGATCGAGGGGCGGATGGCGGACCGCAAGGGGCACTTCATGCCCACCGCCCTGCTGGATTCGCAGTTCGCCACGTTGCAGCCGCTGGGCGACGACGAGGCGGGCGTCACCGTCGACGTGGCGGGCACTCCCGAGGAGATCGCCGAACGGGGCGTCGCCGCGCTGCGCCGTCTCGACCGTCCCCACGAGACCGAACCCGCCTGAGTGCGCCTGAACACGGCCGGACTCGGCCCGACTCGGGCGGACTTGCCCGAACCCACCTGAACTCGTCTGAACTCGTCTGACAGACAGGCCGGTTCTCCGATCCCCCGATCCCCCGAACCCCCGAATCTCCCCGAACTAAGGAACCCCCGTGACCAGTCTCAGCGTCGAGACGCTGGCAGCGGACGCCGTAGAAC
This sequence comes from Streptomyces sp. NPDC057307, assembly GCF_042667665.1. NCBI lineage: Bacteria > Bacillati > Actinomycetota > Actinomycetes > Kitasatosporales > Streptomycetaceae > Streptomyces > Streptomyces sp. NPDC057307. The sequence continues at coordinate 8,418 of NZ_JBHUZM010000028.1, forward strand.
CGATCACCTCGGCCGGCAACACGCAGCTGGGCATCGCCGTTCTCGCCGGTATTGCCGTCATCGTCCTGCTCATCACCAAGTTCAAGCTGCACGCCTTCCTCGCCCTGACCATCGGCACGCTGGCACTCGGCGCCTTCGCCGGCGCGTCCCTGGGCGACACGATCACCAGCTTCTCCGCCGGTCTCGGCTCCACCGTCGCGAGTGTCGGCGTGCTGATCGCGCTCGGCGCGATACTCGGCAAGCTGCTCGCGGACTCGGGCGGCGCCGACCAGATAGTCGACACGATCCTCAGCCGGGCGAGCGGGCGCGCCATGCCCTGGGCGATGGTCCTCATCGCCTCGGTGATCGGGCTGCCGCTGTTCTTCGAGGTCGGCATCGTGCTGCTGATCCCGGTGGTGCTGCTGGTCGCCAAGCGCGGCAACTTCTCCCTGATGCGGATCGGTATCCCGGCGCTGGCCGGTCTCTCCGTCATGCACGGGCTGATACCGCCGCATCCCGGCCCGCTCGTCGCGATCGACGCCATCGGCGCCGACCTCGGTGTCACGCTGGCGCTGGGCCTGGTCGTCTCCGTACCGACGGTGATCATCGCCGGTCCGCTGTTCTCCCGCTACGCCGCGCGCTGGGTGGACATCCAGCCGCCCGAGCGGATGCTCCAGACGCTGGAGAAGCGTCCGTCGGACGACACCGACAAGCGTCCGAGCTTCGGCGCCACCGTCGCGACGGTCCTGCTGCCCGTCGTCTTGATGCTGGTCAAGGCACTGGTCGACATCGTCGTGGACGATCCGGACGACCAGGTCCAGAAGGTCGCCGATGTCGTCGGCTCCCCGCTGATCGCGCTGCTCGCCGCCGTCGTCGTCGGCATGTTCACCCTCGGGCGCGCCGCCGGCTTCACCAAGGACCGGCTCGCCTCGACCGTCGAGAAGTCCTTCGGGCCCATCGCGGGCGTGCTGCTGATCGTCGCCGCGGGCGGCGGTTTCAAGCAGACCCTGATCGACGCCGGCGTCGGCCAGATGATCCTCGAATTCTCCGAGGACTGGTCGATCCCCGCGCTGCTGCTTGGCTGGCTGATCGCGGTGGCGATCCGGCTGGCGACCGGTTCGGCGACCGTCGCGACGATCTCCGCCGCCGGTCTCGCGGCGCCGCTGGCCGCCGACATGTCGACGTCGCACGCCGCGCTGCTGGTGCTGGCGATCGGCGCCGGTTCGCTCTTCTTCAGCCATGTCAACGACGCGGGATTCTGGCTGGTGAAGGAGTACTTCGGGATGGACGTCGGCCAGACGATCAAGACCTGGTCGGTGATGGAGACGATCATCTCCGTCGTCGGTCTCGGCTTTGTGATGCTGCTCTCGCTGATCGTCTAGCGCGGTCCCGAAGCAGCGTCCGGCACGGTCCTCAAGCGTCGTCCCCCGCCCGGGCGGGGCGGGTCACTCCTCGTCCTTCCACAGCGAGTGCTCCCGCTCCGCCCACGGCCGTTCCACCGATCCGGTCCGCATCCCGCGCCGTGCCTCCGGGTCGGCGAACGCCATCCCGATGTGCCCGACCAGCACGAGCCCCACGGCCAGCGACAGCCAGTCGTGCACGAACGTGGCGCTCGTCCGCCACACCAGGGGTGTCAGTCCGGTGAACCACATCATCAGGCCCGTCGCGAGCATGACCAGTACGGCTCCGGCGATCCAGCCGCCGTACAGCTTCTGCCCGGCGTTGAACTTGCCCGCCGGGCGCGATTCCGGCCGGAAGTCGCGGCGCCGTACCGCCCGCAGCCACTCCTTGTCGTGCGGCGCGAAGTGGTTCAGCCGCCGCAGATCGGCGCGGAACGACGGGGACGCGAGCCCCACGAGGAACGGCGCGGGCAGCAGCAGCCCCGACCACTCGTGCAGGGTGACCACCAGATAGCGGCGGCCGACGAGTTCGGCGAGCTGGGGTACGTACAGGCAGGCCGCCGTCGCCACGCACACCAGCATGAGGGCGCCGGTCGCGCGGTGGACCAGCCGCTCGGCGCGGCTGAACCGCCGCCGCAGCCGGGGACGCGCCGGGTCCGTCGAGTCCGGGGGCCGGTCAGACGGTCGGGGTGTCGGTGCGGCCGTTGGACCGCCCGACCCAGGCGTCGACGTCATAGCCGCGCTCCTCCCAGTAGCCGGGGCGGACGTCGGAGGTGACGGAGATCCCGGAGAGCCATTTCGCCGATTTGTAGAAGTACATGGGCGCCACGTAGAGCCGTACCGGACCGCCGTGCGAGTGCTCGACCGGCTTGTCCTGCATCTTCAGCGCCACCAGTACGTCGGGCCGCCTGGCCTGCTCCATGGTCAGGCTCTCGCTGTACGTGCCGTCGAAGCAGGTGAACCGTACGGCCTTGGCGTCGGGCCGTACCCCGGCCGCGTCCAGGATCCGGGACAGCCGTACTCCCTCGAACGGTGTTTCCGTCACCCGCCAGCCGGTGACGCACTGGACGTCACGGACCATGCGGGTCTGCGGGAGCTTCCGCAGACTGTCGAGCGTGTACGTGGTGGGCCGGTCGACCAGCCCGTCCACCTTCAGCCGGTAGTTCTCGGGGCCCTTGCGGGGTACGGAGGTGGCCACCGAGTAGTAGCGGAACCCGCCCCCGTTGGGCAGCAGGCCGGTCAGCCCCGTCGGGTCGCTGTCGGACACCGCGCCCAGGAAGGATTCGAGGCCGCGCTGCAGATAGGGCGCCGTGACGACGCCCGCGGCGCCGAGGCCGAGCATGGAGAGCACCAGGCGGCGCCCGACGGGCGTGCCCTCCGGGTCGGTATCTGGAGTGGTCACCTCTTGATTCGAACACCACCGGGGCCCGGAAGCCAGGGGCGCCGGCTTTCCGTCATGGTTTCGTCAGGTCCGGCAGACTGGCGCGCATGGAGACGCCCCCGGAACACCCGCACGCGGACCGCGAAGCGCTGCCGCCGTTTCTGCTCGCCTTCCCCGGCCCGCTGCGCGATCAGCTCGTCGCCGCCGTCCTGTCCGGGGAGAAGGTCTCGACCACGGGCCTGCTCGCCGAGTACGAGGCGGAGAAGGAGGAGCTGCCTCCGGTCGGCGAGCGTTCGGCGCTGATCGACTCGGACGGCCGTGAGATCGCCGTCGTCGAGCTGACGGAGGTACGGGTGCTGCCGCTGGGGCAGGTCGATCTCCAGCACGCGCTCGACGAGGGCGAGGGATACGGGTCGGTGGCGGCCTGGCGCGCGGGCCACGAGGCGTTCTGGCACAGCGACGAGATGCGCGAGGCGCTGGGCGACCCGTCGTTCACGGTGCACGACGGGACGCTGGTGGTGGCGGAACGCTTCCGCGTCGTGGAGCGCCGGTAGCGCCGGCGCTCGGCCGACCGCCTCGGCCGACCGCCTCAGCCCCTCTCGGCCGACGGCCTCAGCCCACCGCCTCCGCGGCGGCCCGCCCGGCCGCGCGCCCGGAGAAGACGCAGCCGCCGAGGAACGTTCCCTCCAGCGAGCGGTATCCGTGCATCCCACCGCCGCCGAAGCCGGCCGCCTCCCCCGCCGCGTACACCCCCGCCAGCGGTGTGCCGCCCTCCCGCAGCACGCGTGACGACAGGTCGGTCTCCAGCCCGCCGAGCGACTTGCGGGTCAGGATGCGCAGCCGTACGGCGATCAGCGGACCGGCCTTGGGGTCGAGGATGCGGTGCGGCGCCACCGTACGGATCAGCTTGTCGCCCAGATAGGCGCGCGCCCCGCGCACGGCCGTCATCTGGAGGTCCTTGGTGAACGGGTTCGCGACCTCCCGGTCGCGGGCGGTGATCTCCCGGCGCAGCTCGGCCTCGTCGATCAGCGGCTTCTCGGTGAGCGCGTTCATGCCGCGCACGAGCGACGCCAGGTCCTTCTCCACGACGAAGTCCGCGCCGTTGTCCATGAACGCCTTCACGGGTCCCGGCACGTCCAGCCGCGCCCGGTTGATCACGTCGCGGACAGACTTGCCCGTCAGGTCGGGGTTCTGCTCGGAGCCCGAGAGCGCGAACTCCTTGCCGATGACGCGCTGGTTGAGGACGAACCAGGTGTAGTCGTGGCCCGAGTGCATGATGTGGTCCAGCGTGCCGAGGGTGTCGAAGCCGGGGAACAGCGGTACCGGCAGCCGCCGGCCGCGCGCGTCGAGCCACAGCGACGAGGGCCCCGGCAGGATCCGGATGCCGTGCCTGGCCCAGATCGGGTTCCAGTTCTCGATGCCCTCCGTGTAGTGCCACATCCGGTCCTGGTTGATGTGGTGGGCGCCGGAGCGCTCGGTGATGCCGAGCATCAGACCGTCGACATGCGCGGGCACGCCGGAGAGCATCTTCGCGGGCGGGGTGCCGAGGCGTTCGGGCCACTGGGCACGTACGAGGTCGTGATTGCCGCCGATACCGCCGGACGTCACGATCACGGCCTGCGCCCTGAGTTGGAACTCGCCCGCCGTGACGCGGCTGCTGGCCGTGCCGCGTTCGGCGTCGCTCGGCTCCAGCACCTCGCCGGTCACGGTGTCGACGGCGCCGGCCGTGGCGCCGAGTCCGGTGACCCGGTGGCGGAAGCGGAACGTCACGAGCCCCTTGGCGACTCCTTCGCGCACCTTGCGTTCGAACGGCTCGACGACGCCGGGGCCGGTCCCCCAGGTGATGTGGAAGCGCGGCACCGAGTTGCCGTGCCCGCGCGCGCCGTAGCCGCCGCGCTCGGCCCAGCCGACGACCGGGAAGAACCGCACACCGCGCTCGCGCAGCCAGGACCGCTTCTCCCCGGCGGCGAAGTCCACGTACGCCTCCGCCCACTTGCGCGGCCAGTGGTCCTCCTCGCGGTCGAAGCCGGCCGTGCCGAGCCAGTCCTGGAGCGCGAGGTCGCGGCTGTCCTTGACGCGCAGCCGGCGCTGCTCGGGCGAGTCCACGAGGAACAGCCCGCCGAAGGACCAGTGCGCCTGGCCGCCGATGGACCCCTCGGGCTCCTGGTCGAGCAGGATGACCGACCGCCCGGCGTCGACGAGTTCGGCGGTGGCGACCAGTCCGGCCAGTCCCGCGCCGATCACGATCACATCAGCGTCGTACGCCATGGGTTCCCACCTTCTCGGGGCGACTGAGGTGGTCCGATCTTCCGTACGGGCCGGTAACGAGTCAACTGTTCGGCATGCCAGGCTGTCCCCCATGAGCGCCGCTGACGAAATCCTCGACATCGTCGACGAGAACGACCGTGTCGTCCGGCAGGCCCGGCGCGGCGAGGCGTACGAGAAGGGCCTGCGGCACCGCTGCGCCTTCATCCTGGCGCGCGACGCCGACGACCGTGTCTTCGTCCACCGCAGGACCGCGACCAAGCTCGTCTTCCCGTCCCGCTACGACATGTTCGTGGGCGGGGTGGTCGGCGCGGGCGAGACGTACGACGACGCGGCGCTGCGCGAGGCCGAGGAGGAACTGGGTGTCTCGGGCCTTCCTCGCCCCGTACCGCTGTTCTCGTTCCTGTACGAGCCCGAGGGCGACGGCCAGGGCTGGTGGTCGCGGGTCTACGAGGTCCGCTGCGCACTGCCGGTCTCCCCGCAGGTGGAGGAGATCGACTGGCACACCTTCCTCGACGAGGAGGAGTTGGACCGACGGGTGGCGCGGAGCGCCGCCGACGGCGGGTGGCTGTGGACGCCGGACGGTCTGGCGGCGTACGAGCGGCTGAAGGCGGCCCGCGCGCGGGGTGCGTAGGGTGCGACGGGTGATCGACTTTGTGCGGAGCCTGCGCCTGTGGTTCGCGCCCCGGCGGATCAGCGACGAGGGTACGACCCCCGACTACCGCTTCTCGCTCGCCAACGAGCGCACGTTCCTCGCCTGGATCCGTACCGCGCTCGCCCTGGTGGGCGGCGGATTCGCGGTCGACCAGTTCCTGCCGGACCTGCGGTGGGGCGTCCGGGTGGGGCTGGCCGTGGTGCTCTTCGCCATCGGCGCGCTCAGCGCGCTGCGGGCGATCAGCCAGTGGGTGCGCAGCGAGCGGGCGATGCGCCGGGGCGAGGATCTGCCGGTGACGCCGTTCCCGACGCTGCTGGGTCTGTCCGTCGCGGCCGTCGCGGTGATCATGCTGGTCGTGGTGCTGCTGGGCCGGACCGGCTGATGGGTGAGACCACGCGGGACCCCGGCCTGCAGCCGGAGCGGACCCGGCTGGCCTGGCGGCGTACGACCCTGACGTACACGGTCGTGGCGGTGCTCGCGGGCCGGCAGGTCGTGCGGGACGACGTGACGGTCGCGGGGGTGGTCGCGGCGGCGCTGAGCGCGCTGGTCTGGCTGGCGTTCCTGTGGGTGGCGCACCGGCGGACGGTGGCGCTGGACACGGCGGAGCCGCGCGCGCTGCCGGTGCGCGCGGGGGTCGCGGCGGCGGTGTGCGTGGTCGGTCTGGCGGCGTTCGGCGTGACGGTGCTCTGAGGGCTTGGATTCAGCGGACAGGGCCCCGGACAGGCCCTAGCGGTTGCCCGTCTTGTACCGCGCCCGGGTGCCCGCGCGGGGGCGGGTGCCCGAGCCCGTGCGGGAGGTTGATCTCGTGCGGAGCGCCAGCGCGATCCTGCGCTGTTCGCGTCCCGCGAAGCCCGGCTCACGGGCCATCAGCCGGATCAGTTCCTCCCGGAGGCGGGTGCCGCGGCCCGCCTCGGTGAAGTACCGGGCCTCGGCGAGCGCGCGGGCGACCTCGTGGTGGCGGGGGGGCAGGGTCGACTCCTCGTCGAACCAGTTCCAGTGCGGGAACGACTGGTTGACCTTCGGCTGGTCGTCGGCGAGATACCGCCACACACGGCCGTCGAGGGACACGTCGGTCACCTGGTGCGCGGGCAGGGTCCGTACCCACGCGTTGCCGGGGTCCTGCTGCCAGCGCCAGGTGTTCGGGCTGGTGCGGGTGCGCGGGGTCACCGCGACGTACCGGAGCTTGCGCCGGATGACCGCCCACGGTTCGCGGCTCTCCTCGATCCAGTCGGCGAGTCGGCCGTGGAGGGTGCCGTAGCTCCGCCCCTCGCAGACGACGTCGACCAGGGCGACGGGGCGTTTGCGGCGCGCCAGCGCGTACGGCTCCAGGCCCACGGAGGCGAGGTGCTCGCGGAAGCGGCCGACGGCGGCGGGGCTCCAGTGGGTGTCGGTCATGCAGGAGACCGGCAGCCGCAGCAGCCGCCCGTCCCACGGCGAGTGTTCCAGCGCGCCGGTCAGCAGGTCGTACATGGAGTCCAGCGACCGGCCGAGGAAGCAGAGGTCGGCGCCGTCGGAGCGGGCGAGGACCTTGGCGGTGACGCCGGTCAGCTCGGCGAGGACCAGCGCGGAGGGCGGGCTCTGGTCCCGCGGGGCGGGGAGCGTGCCGAGTTGGTCGGGCCGGCCGCCGCCGAACGAGGACAGCGACCAGCGGTAGGGCCGGGGCGGCGGCGCTGCTTCGGCGGTCATACCTCCCAGTTCAGCACCGCGTGCCCCGTGCGGTCATTCGATTTACGGCACGCGAACCGGACCTACCGGTCATCACGGACATGCCTGGTAGCGTCCCGACCGGCTTCGCGAATAGCCATTCAACCCAACAAAGGTGCACATCATGACGCCTCTTCACCAGGAACACCCCACGCACCAGCACGCCCACGGACCGACCTGCGGCCACACCGAGGTACGGCACGGCGACCATGTCGACTACGCGCACGACGGTCATCTGCACCGGAAGCACGTCGAGCACTGGGACGAGTGCGAGCCCGTCGCCCACGTCGTCCACGAGAGCCATCCCCACCAGCACGGCGAGGGCTGCGGCCACCCTGCCGTCGCGCACGGCGACCACAAGGACTACGTCCACGACGGCCACCGGCACGCCGCGCACGAAGGCCACTGGGACGACCACTGACCCGGGCGCGCACCCCGGACGTACAGCGAGGACATGACCGGCCGGGTCCGGTTCCGCCGGGCCCGGCGCATCGATCCGCACGCCCGTCGATCCCGTCACTCCCTCCGGCGGTTTCCCGTCATCCACTGGACGGCATACCGACTGGTCGGCATCATGAACGGCGAAGGCTCTCCACCGCCCCCGCCCGCCATACCGCCCGCCCATGGAGGTACGACCGATGAGCGCCAGTCCCCCGCCAGGACTCGACCCGGAGCGGCTGCGCGGCCACCTCGACCGCGAGCGCCCCGGTCTGGTGAGTGGACCGCTGAGCGCCCGGCTGATCGAGGGCGGCCGGTCGAACCTGACGTATCTCGTCACCGACGGCGCCCACGACCGGGTCGTCCGCAGGCCCCCGCTCGGCCATGTCCTCGCCACGGCGCACGACATGAAGCGCGAGTTCCGGGTGATCAGCGCCCTGCACCCGACCGCCGTGCCGGTGCCCGAGCCGCTGCTGCTGTGCGAGGACCCCGACGTGCTCGGGGCGCCCTTCTACGTGATGGAGTACGTCACGGGGACGCCGTACCGTACGGCCGAACAGCTCGCCCCCCTCGGCCCCGAACGGACCCGCACCGCGGTCCTCGGCCTGGTCGACACCCTGGTCGAACTGCACGCGGTCGACCCCTCGGCGGTGGGGCTCGCCGACTTCGGCCGGCCCGAGGGCTTCCTCGACCGCCAACTGCGTCGATGGGGCAAGCAGTTGGACGCCTCGCGCAACCGGGACCTGCCCGGCGTGGACGAGTTGCACGCGGCTCTCAGCCGCTCCCTGCCCAACTCCCCCGCGCCCACGGTCATTCACGGCGACTACCGGCTGGACAACGTCCTGATCGGCGACGACGACCGCATCAGGGCCGTGCTGGACTGGGAGATGTCCACGCTCGGCGATCCGCTGACCGACCTCGGTCTGCTGGTGATGTACAGCGCGCCGCTGGAGATCCCCGGCTCCCCGATCAGTACGACCGCCGGCGCGGCCGGCCATCCTTCCCCGGCCGAGCTGATCGCGCGCTACGCCGCCGGATCGGGCCGCGACACCTCGGCGATCGCCTGGTACACGGCCTTCGCCTGGTTCAAGCTCGCCGTGATCCTCGAAGGCATCCACTACCGCTACACGCTGGGCCAGACGGTCGGCGGCGGATTCGAGCGCATCGGGGATCTCGTCCCCGTCTTCATCGAGCACGGCCTCACCACCCTGCAGGAAGGCTGACCGCACCCATGGACTTCGCATTCGACGCCCGTACCGAGGAACTCCGCAGCGAGCTGCTGGACTTCATGGACGAGCACATCCGCCCCGCCGAGGCCGTCGCGCACGAACAGCGGGCCCGGCTCGCCGATCCGTGGGAAACCCCGTCGATCGTGGGCGAGCTGAAGGCCGAGGCCCGCCGGAGGGGGCTGTGGAATCTCTTCCTCCCCGACGCGGAGCACGGCGCCGGGCTGACCAACCTCCAGTACGCGCCGCTCGCCGAAATCACCGGCCACAGCCCGCACTTGGCCCCGACGGCGCTCAACTGCGCGGCGCCCGACACCGGGAACATGGAGGTGCTGGCCCAGTTCGGCAGCGACGAGCAGAAGAAGCGCTGGCTGGAGCCGCTGCTCGCCGGTGAGATCCGCTCGGCGTTCGCGATGACCGAGCCGGAGGTCGCCTCGTCCGACGCGACGAACATCCGCACCCGGATCGAGCGCGTCGGCGACGAGTATATGATCAACGGCCGCAAGTGGTACATCTCCGGGGCCATGAACCCGGACTGCCGCATCTTCATCGTGATGGGCAAGACCGACCCGGACGGCGCCGACACCCGCCGCCAGCAGTCGATGATCCTCGTCCCGCGCGACACCCCCGGCCTCACCGTCGAGCGCGCGATGAGCGTGTACGGCTACGAGGACCACTCCCACGGCGGCCACGCCGAGGTGTCCTTCACCGACGTCCGCGTCCCGGCGGACCAGCTGATCGGCGAGGAGGGCGGCGGCTTCGCCATCGCCCAGGCCCGGCTCGGCCCCGGCCGGATCCATCACTGCATGCGGCTGATCGGCATGGCCGAGCGCGCCATCGAGCTGATGTGCCGGCGGGCGGTCTCCCGTACGGCCTTCGGCAAGTCCATCGCCCAGCAGGGCGTGGTCCAGAACTGGATCGCCGACGCCCGGGTGAGCGTCGAGCAACTGCGGCTGCTGGTGCTCAAGACGGCCTGGCTGATGGACACGGTCGGCAACCGGGGCGCGCACACGGAGATCCAGGCCATCAAGATCGCGACCCCGCGCGCGGTGGTCGACATCATCGACAGCGCGGTGCAGCTGCACGGCGCCGGCGGGGTCAGCCAGGACTACCCGCTGGCGGAGCTGTGGGCGGCGGCGCGGACGCTGCGGCTGGCGGACGGGCCGGACGAGGTGCACCAACGGTCGCTGGCACGCCGGGAGTTGAAGAAGTACCTCTAGGCCGTCTCCCGAAGGCCCCGCGTCAGGGGCGCAGCGCGCGCAGCAGCAGGTCCGCCAGGTGGTCGGCGACCTGCTGCGGCGTGAGCGGGCCGTCCGGGCGGTACCAGGTGGAGAGGTGGTGGACCGAGCCGAAGTGGTAGTCCACCACCAGGTCGGACGGTGTGGCGGAGGTGAACACCCCGCTGCGCTGTCCCTCTTCGACCAGCGCGCGGAACCGCTCGTGGTAGCGCCGTCGCTCGGCCCGTACCTGTTTGTTCTTCTCCGGGCTCAGATGGTGCATCGAGCGGAAGAAGATCGCCGCGTCGTCCAGGTTCTCGATGGTGGTCACGACCACGTCGGCCGCCGCCGCGCGCAGCCGTCGCTCCACGGGCTCGTCGGCGTCGGCGAAGGCGTCCAGCCGCTCCTGCTGGAGGCGGAGCACCCGCGCGTACACCTCCTGGAGGAGGTCTTCCTTGGAGCCGAAGTAGTGGTAGAGCGCGCCCTTGGTGACGCCCGCCGCCTCCACGATCTCCTGGACCGACGTGCTGCCGTAGCCCTGCTCGGCGAAGAGCCGGGTGGCGGCGGCCAGCAGCCGCTGGGGTACGGGCGCACCGTTCCCGTCCGTCGTTCTGGCCACTGTCGCCGCCTGCCTCTCTCAGTTCCCCGCGGGGTCCGCCACCGTGGTGTCCGCCGCCGTCCTGCGGCGTGAACGCAGCTCCCGCCTCAGGATCTTCCCACTCGTGGTTTTGGGCAGCTCGGGCAGGACCTCGACCTGGCGTGGATATTTGTACGCGGCGAGCCGTTCGGCGCAGTACGCGGCCAGTTCGGCGGGGTCGGCCGCCGCCCCCGGCCGGAGGCTGACGTACGCCTTCACGCTCTCCCCGCGGTAGTCGTCGGGGATGCCGACCACGGCCGCCTCGCGCACCGCGGGGTGCGTGTAGAGGACGTCCTCGACCTCGCGCGGCCAGACCTTGAAGCCGGAGGCGTTGATCATGTCCTTCTTGCGGTCCACGACGTAGAGCCAGCCGTCGGTGTCCATGAAGCCGATGTCGCCGGTGCGCAGCTCGCCGTCGGGGAACGTCTCGGCGGTGGCGGCGGGCTGCTTCCAGTAGCCGGAGACGACCTGGGGGCCGCGTACGGCTATCTCGCCGTGCTCGCCGAAGGGGACGTCCCCGCCCTCCTCGTCGACGATCCGCACGACGGAGTCGGGGCCGGGGAGGCCGACGGACAGGGTGCCGGAGACCGGGTCGACGGGCGCCTCCCTCTCGGGCGGCACGGACGCGCAGGGGGCGGTGCACTCGGTGAGCCCGTAGCCGTTGCGCAGATACGGGCCGAAGCCGGCGCGGAACTTCTCGACCAGCGCGGGCGGCACCGGGGCGCCGCCGGAGGAGATCACGGCGAAGGAGCTGAAGTGGTCGGGCGTGGCGGCCGGGTGGGCGGCGAGCGCCATGAAGGCGGTGGAGGGTCCGACGGTGTAGGCGGGGCGGTGTTCGGTGAACGCGTCGAGGACGACGCCGGGTTCGAAGCGGTACGCGAGGATCAGCGTGCCCGCGTTGGCGATACAGGCGGCCAGTTCGCAGACGAGTCCGGTGATGTGGAAGAGCGGGGCGAGGACGAAGTAGCCGGCGCCCTCCGCGAGGGGGTGGCCGACGCGCTGGCGCTCGGCGTTGACGGTGATGTTGCCGTGGGCGTTCATCGCGCCCTTGGGGATGCCGCTGGTGCCCGAGGTGTAGCTGATCAGCGCCACGTCGGTGGCCGCCGGGTCGCGTTCGGCGGGCGCGGGCAGGCCCTGGCGGGCGACGGTGAGCAGATCGTCGGTGTCGGTGGGGCGCGGCAGCCGGTCGAAGCCGAGCACGCGGGGGTCGTCGCGGGTCTGGAGTTCGTGCTCGGCGACGGTCAGGACGATCCGCACGGGGGACGTCCGCACGGTGTCGCGGAGGAACGACTCCCACGCGCCGTCGGAGCAGACCAGCGCGGTCACTCCGGCGTCCGTGAGGACATGGCCGACCTCGGTCGACTTGTACATCGGGTTGACCGGGACGACGATCGCCCCGGCCTTCCAGGCGCCGAGCAGCGCGATGACGAACTGCGGGGTGTTCTGGAGCATGATCGCGACGCGGTCGCCGCGCGCCAGGCCCTGGGCGGCCAGATGGCCGGCGACGGAGTCGGAGAGCGCGTCGGTCTCGCCGTAGCTGAGCCGGCCGTCGAAGTAGACGAGCGCGGGGTGCTGGGGTGCCCGGTCGGCGGCGGCGCGGAAGGCGTGCAGGACGGAGGCGGGCGGGTGGATGACGGACGCCTGGGCCTCGGTGAGCCGGCCGATCCAGGGTTTGTCCGCGTAGCTGAGCGCCGTCACAGCCCGGCTCCTTCCCACTTCTGCTGGATCTGGTTCATGCTGGTCAGCCAGCGGTCGGGGTCGCCGGCCCGCGCCCGGTAGTAGCCCGCCACCTCGGCGTGCGGCAGCACCAGGAACCGGTCCTCGTCCATCGCGTCGAACAGCGCGTCGGCGACGTCCTCGGGTTCGATCGCGGTCGGGGCGAGTACAAGGTCGCCCGCCGATCCCGTGGCGGCCAGCATGTCCGTACGGACTCCCTGCGGGCAGATCGCGTGGACCTTGAGGCCGCGGTGGCGGTAGGTCAGGGAGAGCCATTCCGCGTAGGCGAGCGCGCCGTGCTTGGTGACGCTGTACGGCGCCGCGCCGATCATGGTGAGCAGTCCGGCGGCGGAGACGGTGGAGACGAACCGGCCCGTGCCGCGCTCCAGCCAGTCGGGCAGCAGGATCCGGGAGGCGCGTACGTGCGCCATCACGTTGACGTCCCAGGCCGACGCCCAGACGTCCTCGTCGGCGAAGGCGTCACCGGCCGAGCCGACGCCCGCGTTGGCGCAGTAGATGTCGACGGCGCCGCCGAGCGCCTCGCGTGCCTGCCTGACCACGGCGGAGGCGTCGCCCGGCAGGGCGGCGGCGGCGCCGATGGACTCGGCGACGGCGTGGGCCTTGACGGCGTCGAGGTCGTTGACGACCACATGGGCGCCCCCGGCGACGAATCTGCGGGCGAGCGCGGCACCGATACCGCCGCCGGCTCCCGTGACCACCACTCGCGCGCCCCGCACCGTACTCATCGGACCTGCCTCTCCGGTTCACCGCGGCACACACCGCTCGACCCCGGCAGACTAACCAGTCGGTATGTCGTGACGGAAGGGCGTGGACGGAACGGGCGCCGCTTCGCCGCGTACGGGCCCGCGCACCCCCGCGGCCGCCGCGCCCGGACGGGGTGCGATCGGCGGGACACGCCCTAGAGTCCGTGGACATGACAGAGCATGTGATCACGGAGGTGGCCGAATGAGCCTGTCCAGACGGGGTTTGCTCGCCGCGGGCGGCGTGGTGGGAGCGGTGGGGGCGGTGGGGGTGGCCGGTGCTCCCGCCGTCGCGGCGGACCGGGGCCGGGGCGGCGGGGGCGGGCGGGTCCGTACGGGCTTCGACCGGCTGGCGGCCGACGGCTACCGGCTGCTCGCCGGCCAGCGGGTCGGGATCGTCACCAACCCGACCGGCGTCACGCGGGACGTACGGCACATCGTCGATGTCATGCACCCGGACGAACGCGTCGACCTGACCGCCGTCTTCGGTCCCGAGCACGGCTTCCGGGGCACGGCCCAGGCCGGCGGCTCCGAGGGCAGGTACGACGACCCGGCGACCGGGCTGCCGGTGTACGACACGTACCAGACCAGCGGGCAGCGCCTCGCGGACATCTTCACCGCGTCCGGTGTCGACACGGTCGTCTTCGACATCCAGGACGCGGGCGCCCGCTTCTACACCTACATCTGGACGCTGTACGACTGCATGGAGGCGGCGGCCCTCGCCGGCAAGCGCTTCGTCGTGCTCGACCGCCCCAACCCCGTCACCGGGCGGGCGGCCCTCGGACCGGTCCTGCACCCGGAGTTCGCGACGTTCGTCGGCCGCAAGCCCATCGCGCAGGCGCACGGCATGACGGTCACCGAACTGGCGCTGCTCTTCAACGGCGAGTTCCTCGACCGGCCGGTGGAGCGGCTGGACATCGTGAGGATGTCCGGCTGGCGCCGCTCCGACTTCTTCGACGGGACCGGCCTGCCCTGGGTCCCGCCGAGCCCCAACATGCCGACGCCGGAGACCGCGTTGGTCTACTCGGGCACCTGCCTCTTCGAGGGCACCAACCTCTCCGAGGGCCGCGGCACGACCCGCCCCTTCGAACTGCTGGGCGCCGAGGGCGTCGACGGCGCGTGGGCCGAGGCCGCCGACGCCGAGGGGCTGCGCGGGGTGCGCTTCCGCGAGGCGTACTTCGCACCGACGTTCTCCAAGTTCCAGGGGAGGACGGTCGGCGGGGTCCAACTGCACGTCCACGACCGGGAGTCGTTCGACCCGGTGCGTACCGGCATCGCGCTGCTGGTGACGGCGAAGAGGGCGTGGAGCGGCTTCGCCTGGCGCGAGGACAACTGGATCGACAAGCTCACCGGCTCCACGTCCGTACGCACATTGATTGACGCGGGCGCGGACACGGACGAGGTGGTCGGCGCCTGGCGCGGTGAACTCGCGGCGTTCCGGGCGACCCGTGAGCGGTACCTCCAGTACCGCTGAGCGGGGCTGATGGCGGTCCTCAGGGGTGAAAAGCCGTCTGATGGCTGCCATCGCATTTTCGATGGAGCCGGATCGGGCACGCGTACGTCTATTGGATGACGCCGATGCAGCAACGACGGAGGTGGCAGGCGATGGCCGGATTCCGGAGTCTCGCGAGACAGGTGCGCGATCCCCGATGTGACCTGGCACTACGCCGGTATTCACTGCGTAAGTGCCTTGAGCGGTTTGCCCCTTATGGGCATCGAGCCACATGGGACCATCTGTGTGAACGGCACGACATCGAGCCGGAGGACAGGGCTCCCGATCCGGTGCGGCTGATGGCCGCGCTGGACGAACTGGAGGAGGCTCGGGCCGTCTGGCTGGCGTACGAGACACAGTTCGCCAAGCGCCGTAAGCGCGAGAAGCACGACGGGCTGAGAAGACCCGGCACGTTCGACGACTGGCACCGCAGGACCTGGGGCGGCAACGGAGTGGCGCGGTGCGACGACCCGGCCGTGCACCCGACGGAGCCCCTGGCCGAGGTGTTGCGCCGGCTGATCGCCGGGCTGGAGTCGGGACCGGGCGGCGCGTGCCCGGTGTGCGCGGAGAAGGGAATCGTCTGGCGGCCGGATCTGTCGCAGGCTCCGTGGTCGGGAGCGGTGTGCAAGGGCTGTGGCATTGTCGTGCCACGGCCCGTTCTTACGTCCGAGGCCATGGAGCGGGCGAAGCGCGTACGGCAGCGGGAGTTGGCCTCGGTGGCCTGACCCGCCCCCGGGCGGGACAGGCCGTCGACGGCGGACGGCATACGGATCGGTACGGATCGGTCAGGGGCGCGCCGATCCGTCAGGACGTACGGCGCGAGCAGGACGTACAGCACGAGCAAGGCGTACGGCACGAGCAAGGCGTACGGCACGAGCAGGGCGTACGGCTCAGGGCGCGACCGCGACCAGGACGTACGGGACACCAGGCCGGGACCGCGACGCGAGGACCCCTACCGGGGCGCCCGCTTGCGCTCCGCCAGCAGCCGCGAGCCGGACATCCGGTCGCCGAACACGTCGTCGGGGTTGGACAGTACGCAGGTCTCCAGCGAGAGACACCCGCAGCCGATGCAGTCGGTCAGATGGTCCCGGAGCCGGCCGAGCTGTTTGATGCGCTCGTCCAGTTCCGAGCGCCATGCCTCCGACAGCCGTGCCCAGTCGTCGTGGTTCGGGGTGCGCCCCTCGGGAAGCTCCGCGAGAGCGTCCCTGATGGTGGCGAGCGGAATACCGACGCGCTGAGCCGCGCGCACGAAGGCGACCCTGCGGAGCGTGTCCCTGCTGTAGCGGCGCTGGTTGCCGCTGGTCCGACGGCTGGTGATCAGCCCTTTCGTCTCGTAGAAGTGCAGGGCCGACGTCGCGGCACCGCTGCGCGCCGAGAGTTGGCCGACGGTGAGTTCATGGATCTTCTCCGGAATCTGCGGCACGTCACCGACCCTACGTCGGGCTCCGTGTCACGCGTTGACAGGACAGGCGGCCCCAACCATGCTGAGCAAGCGCTTGGACACCGCGCGGACGGCACGTGAGACGGCGCTTGAGAGGCAGGTATCGACAGACATGGCTGAGCCGAGGGTCTTCACATCCGCGGAGGAACTGCGCGCCGCTGTCGGCGAGCAGTTGGGGCACAGCGACTGGCTGGAGGTCGACCAGAAGCGCATCGATCTCTTCGCCGAGGCCACCGGGGACCACCAGTGGATCCATGTGGACCCGGAGCAGGCGGCGAAGGGGCCGTTCGGCACGACCATCGCGCACGGCTATCTGACGCTGTCGCTCCTGCCGGTCCTCGTCCCGCAGATCCTGACCGTCCAGAACGTGACGATGGGCGTCAACTACGGCGCCAACAAGGTGCGTTTCCCCGCACCCGTGCCCTCGGGTTCACGGGTGCGCGCGACGGCCGTGCTGAAGGAGGTCGCCGAGGCGGGCGGGGGCGTGCAGGTCACCGCCGTCGTCACGGTGGAGCGCGAGGGCGGCGAGAAGCCGGTGTGCGTCGCGGAGTCGGTCTCCCGCTACTACTTCTGACCCACGGCCGGGGGCGAGTTCACCCGGCCACCACCATGCGCAGCACGAGGTCGGCGTAGAGCGCGCCGACCTCGTCGGGCGTCCGGCGGCCCTGTGTGTTGAACCAGCGCGCCACGTCGATGCAGAGCGACAGCACGGCCACGGTGGTGCCCGGCACGTCCGGGACGTCGAACTCCCCGTCCCGTACGCCGTCCTGGAGGATCCGGCGCACCGCCGCGTCGCTGCGCCTGCGCAGTTCGACGATCTCGGCGCGGTGCTCCTCGGTGAGGGCGTCGAGTTCGTACTGGACCACACGCGCCGTGGTGTGGCGTGTCGCGTGCCAGCCGACGAACGAGCGGATCGCGTCGGTGAGCCGCTCGGCGGCCGTGCCGTCGCGGTCGGCGGCGGCGTCAAGGATCTCCAGGGCCTTGTCGTGGCCGATCCGGCTGATCCGGTGGAGCAGTTCTTCCTTGGTCTTGTAGTGGATGTAGAGCGCCGCGGGGCTCATACCGGCGCGGCTCGCGATGTCGCGGGTGGTGGTGGCGTGGTACCCGCGTTCGGCGAACGCCTCCACGGCGGCGACGAGCAGCCTTCTGGCCGCCTCGGGGGTGACCTCGCCCCACGGGATGCCCTCGCCGTCGGCCGTCCGTTCCGCCGTACGCATCGCTCTCGCCCCTTCCGGTGGCTTCCGGTCAACAGAACGCACACCCTACCCCGAGGGTGAGCAAGCGCTTAGGTCTCTGCTCGAACCGCCGTCCCGCCGGTGCCGCACCGCTCGACGACCCGGCGCCGGGGTCACAGCCATACGATGTGCGCCATGGCCCGACCCCGCAAGCCGCTCCTCAGCAGAGACCGCATCGTCGCGACCGCGGGCGCGCTCGTGGACGCCGAGGGGCTCGGCGCCGTCTCCACCCGCCGGCTGGCGGCGGAGCTGGGGGTCAGCGGACCCTCGCTCTACAACCACTTCCGCAACAAGGACGAGATCCTGGACGCCGTCGCGGACACGGTCAGCGCGCAGGTCGACCTGTCGATGTTCGACGAGGACGACGGACGGGACTGGCGCACCGCGCTGCACGACTACGCCGTCTCCTACCGCGCCGCGCTCACCGCGCACCCGCACATCGTGCCCGTGCTCGCCCAGGGTCCCGGCCGCCGACCGGCGGGCCTGCGGGTGGCCGACACGGTCTTCGGCGCGATGGTACGGGCGGGGTGGCCGCCGACCCAGGCGACCCATATCGGGGCGCTGATGCGGTACTTCATCACGGGCTCGGCGCTCGGCTCGTTCGCGCGGGGCTTCGTGGACGACGAGACGGCGTACGACCCCGCCGACTATCCGCACCTCGGCCAGGCCCATCTGCTCGCCGAGCGGCAGCAGCAGGTGGACGAGGGGGCCTTCGAGACGGGGCTCAGGGCGCTGGTCGACGGGCTGGCCGCGCAGTACGAGACAGTTCGGGCCACACCGAAGAGTTCTTGAGGCACCCTGGAGGCATGCCGCAGACCTCCACCCCGGGCGCGATCGGCGCCACCCCCGACTCCTTCGACCTGCCCGCCCCGTCGGCGTCCCCCGGCGCGCTCCTCGCGAGCTTCGCCGCGCTGCTCGCCGACGAGACCCGCGCCGTCTTCTGTCTCTCCCTGCTCGACGGGCGCGCCTGGACGGCGGGTGAGCTGGCGCGCGAGGCCGGTGTCGCGGCGTCCACGGCCAGCGAGCACATCGGGAAGCTGATCGCCGCCCGGCTGGTCACCGAGGAGCGGCAGGGCCGCCACCGGTACGTGCGGCTGGCCGACGCGACCACCGCCGAACTGGTCGAGTCGCTGGCCGCGCACGTCATGCCGGGCCGGGACAGCCCCCACATCGTGCTCGCGTCGCGGGCGAGCGGCGCCATGGCACGCGGCCGTACCTGCTACGACCACTTCGCCGGCCGGCTCGGGGTGGCCCTCACCGATGCCATGTCACGGCGTGGACTGCTGCTCACGGACGCGGGCTTCGCCCTCACCGAGCAGGGCACGGAGTGGTTCCGCGAGCGGGGAATCGCGCTGGGCGTCGCCGGCCGGCGCCCGGTGGTCAGCTCCTGTCTGGACTGGACGGAACGCCGGCGCCATCTGGCGGGGGTGGCGGGGGCGGGGCTGTGCCGGCTCGCCCTGGAGTCGAAGTGGTGCGTGCGCATCGGTACGGAGCGGGCGGTACGGGTGACACCGACCGGGGAGCGGGTCTTCGCCGAGCTGCTCGGGATCGAGCCCTCAATACTTCGGTGACAGCCGAACTGTTAAGGGCTTAGCATCGCTCTCATGGCGAACCTCTCCGGTCCGGGCGCCCAGGCGCGCCCGGCCGCACCGACGACCGCTCCTCCCGGCGGCACATCCGCCCCGGCGCCCGGCCCGGCGTCCACCCCGGCGCCCGGCCGCGCGCAGCCGCTGGCCCTGGCCGCCGCCGGGGTCACCGTCGTCCTCTGGGCGTCGGCCTTCGTCTCCATCCGCAGCGCGGGCGAGGCGTACGCACCGGGCGCGCTGGCGCTCGGCCGGCTGCTCACCGGATCCCTGGTGCTGGTCGCGATCCTGCTGATACGCCGCGAAGGGCTGCCGCCGCGCGCCGCCTGGCCCGGCATCGTGGTGTCGGGACTGCTCTGGTTCGGCGGCTACTCGGTCGTCCTCAACTGGGGCGAACAGCTCGTCGACGCGGGCACGGCGTCCCTCGTCGTGAACATCGCGCCGCTGCTGATGGCGCTGCTCGCGTTCCGCCTGCTGGGTGAGAACCTGGCTCCCCGGCTGCTCACCGGCATGGCGGTCTCCTTCGCCGGCGCCGTGGTGGTCGGTCTGTCGATGGCGGGCGGCGGCAGCACCTCCGTACTCGGCGTCGTGCTCTGCCTGGTGGCGGCGGTGGCGTACGCGGGCGGCGTCGTCGCGCAGAAGCCCACGCTGGCGTACGCGACACCGTTGCAGGTCACGACGTACGGCGCGCTCATCGGGGCGGTCGGCTGCCTGCCCTTCGGCTGGCAGCTCGTGCAGGACGCCGCGCACGCGCCGCTGTCCGCGACGCTCAACATGGTCTATCTGGGCGTCTTCCCGACCGCGCTGGCGTTCACGACCTGGGCGTACGCCCTGGCCCGTACGACCGCGTCGCGGATGGGCGCCACGACCTACGCGGTTCCGGCGATCGTCGTCCTGATGGCCTGGCTGCTGCTGGACGAGATCCCCGGCCCGCTCACGCTCGCCGGTGGCGTGCTCTGCCTGGCGGGCGTGGCGGTGGCGCGCTCCCGGTCGCGCCGGCCGAAGGACCCACTGCCGCGGGCCACTTGAGGCGTACTCAGAAGACGATCAGAGCCCGGCCGCCGCGTCCGGCGACCATGTCGTCGAACGCGGCCGGGATCCCGTCCAGCGTGATGCGGGTCGTCACCAGCGAGCCGAGGTCGAAGCGGCCGGCCCGGACATGGTCGGCGATGACCGGCAGATCGCGGACCGGGTCGCAGTTGCCGTACACACACCCCGACAGCGCCCGGCCCCAGTGGAACAACTCCAGCGCGTTGAAAGTGACGTGCTGGTCCTTGCCGCCGATGCCGACGACCGTGGTCCGGCCGCCCCGGCGGGTGGACTCCCAGGCGGTGCGGATGGTGACGGCGCGGCCGACGCACTCGACGGCGACGTCCGCGCCCTGTCCTTCGGTGAGCCTGCGGACGTCCTTGGCGGTGGTGGCGGAGGCGACGAGATAGTCCGTGGCTCCGGCCGCCCGCGCCAACTCCTCCTTCTCCGGGGAGACATCGACGGCGACGATCGTCGAGGCCCCGGCGAGACGCGCGGACTGGAGCACCGCCAGTCCGACCCCGCCCACGCCGAAGACCACGACGGTCTCGCCCGCGCGCACCCGGGCGGAGTGGTGGACGGCGCCGTATCCGGTGAGGACGGCGCAGCCGAGCAGCGCGGCGTCGGTGAGCGGGATGCCGTCGGGGGCGGGCAGGACGCAGTTCGCGGCGACGACCGTCTCCTCGGCGAACGCGGCGACGTTCAGGCCGGGATGGAGCTGCGTGCCGTCGGCCGTACGGGCGTGGACACCGCCCGCGCCGGTCAACGCCGAGGCGCAGAGCCAGACTTCGCCGAGCCGGCAGTGGTGGCACTCTCCGCAGGACGGCGCCCAGTTGAGTACGGCTCCGTCGCCCGGCGCGACGTGGGTGACGCCCTCGCCGACGGCCAGGACCGTGCCCGCACCCTCGTGGCCGAGGACGGCGGGGACCGGCAGGCGCATGGTGCCGTCGGTGAGGGACAGGTCGGAGTGGCAGACCCCGGCGGCGGCCAGGCGGATCCTCACCCGGCCGGGGCCGGGCTCGGGCAGTTCGATGTCGGTGATCTCCAGCGGAGCTCCGACGGCGGGCAGGACGGCGGCGCGGACCACGATCGGTTTCTCCCGGCTCAGAACTGGAGGGACTTGGTCTGGAGGTACTCGGCGAGTCCGTGCGGGCCGAGTTCCCGGCCGACGCCCGACTGCTTGTAACCCCCGAACGGGGCAAGGGGGTTGAACCGGCCGCCGTTGATGTCGACCTGGCCCGTGTCCATCCGCCGCGCGAAGGCGACGGCCTCGTCCTCCTCGCCCGCCCAGACGGCGCCGGCGAGGCCGTAGACGGTGCCGTTGGCGATCCGCAGGGCGTCGTCCTCGTCCTCGTAACGGAGGATGGACAGGACGGGGCCGAAGATCTCCTCCTGCGCGATGCTCATCTCCGGGGTGACGTCGGCGAAGACCGTCGGGGCGACGAAGTAGCCGGTGTCGTGCGGCGGTCGGGCCCCGCCCGCGACCAGCCGGGCGCCCTCGGCGACGCCCTTCTCTATGTAGCCGCGCACCCGGGCGTGCTGTGTCGCGTTGACGACGGGGCCCAGACGGCACAGTTCGTCGTGCGGGTCGCCCGCGCGGTACGAGGCGACGGCCGCCCCCGCGGCCTCCACCGCCTCGTCGTACCGGTCGGTGTGGACCAGCATCCGGGTCCACGCGCTGCACGTCTGGCCCGAGTTGGTCATCACGTTGGCGACATTGGCCTTGACGGCCTTGGCGAGATCGGCGCTCGGCAGGATCACGTTGGCGGACTTGCCGCCCAGCTCCAGCGCGACGCGCTTGACGGCCGCTCCGGCCGTGGCACCGATCCGCCGGCCGACGGCGGTGGAGCCGGTGAAGGAGACCAGGTCGACGTCCTCGTGCGCGGCGAGCGCCTGCCCGGCGACGGCGCCGATCCCGGTGACCACGTTGACGACGCCCGCGGGCAGGCCCGCCTCGTGGACGGCCTCGGCGAAGAGCTGAGCGGTCAGCGGGGTGTCCTCGGCGGGCTTGACGACGATCGTGCAGCCGGCGGCGAGCGCGGGCGCGACCTTGGCGACTATCTGGTGCAGCGGGTAGTTCCAGGGGGTGATCGCGCCGACGACGCCCACCGGCTCCATCAGCACCGTCGAGTTGCCGATCCGCTCCTCGAAGGCGTAGGAGGCGGCGAGTTCGGCGTACGAGCCCGCGACGAGCACCGGCACCGAGGCGTGCACCGCCTTCGACAGCCGCAGCGGCGCGCCCAGTTCGGCGGTGACGGTCTCGGCGATCTCGTCCTTACGGGCGGCCAGCGCGTCCCGCAGGGCCGTGAGGCGCGCGGCGCGTTCGGCGGGCGGGGTGGCCGCCCAGCCGGGGAAGGCGGCCCGCGCGGCACGTACGGCGGCGTCGACGTCCTCGGCGGTACCGGCCGGGACCTCCGCGATGACCTGCTCGGTCGCCGGGTTGACGACGGCGATGGTGTCGGGGCCGGCGGCGGGCCGCCACTCGCCGCCGATGTACATGCTGTCGTGTGCCTTCATCGCTGGTTCCTCCCGGGGACTGCCGTGTGCGGCCGCGGTTCGGCGTCGTCGCCTCCCAAACTAGCGGTGATAGTTTTCCGGCGCCAGGGACCTCGGGAGTCCCGAACGTCACATCCCCGAACGTCACATCCCCGCGGGTCACATGTCGAGGCCGGGCATGTCCATCGGCGCGGGACAGATCCGCCGGCCGTAGTGGTCGAAGACGTAGAGATGCGCCAGGTCGACCAGGAGCGGCACCTGCGCCCCCGTACGCAGGCGCATGTCGGGGCCGGTCCGTACGACGAGATCGCTCGCCGTGATCGCGGGGCGGTCGGGGGTGTACGTGGCGGGGGTCTCCGGCTCCGGGTCGTCCAGCACCACGACGGGACCCGAGACATTGGCGGGCACCCGGCCGGGGACATGCGCGGCGGCCCGTTCCCTCAGCCGCTCCAGGACGCCCGGTCCGGCACGGCGGCGGCGCGGGGCCGACCTCGGCCGGGGCGACTCCAGGTCGGGCACCACGGCGGGCTGCGAACCGGTGTTGAGATGCACCAGCGCCTCGTGCCCCTGGTACTCCACGTGTTCGACGATGCCGCTCAGCGCCACCTCGCCGGGGCGCGCCTGGCTCGGCGGGGCGATGCGCGCCGCCTCGGAGCGCAGGCCGACGATGATCTGCCGGCCCTGCTGGATCCGGAGCAACTGGTGGTCGGGGCTGAGCGGTTCGGGCAGCGGCAGGCGCTGCCGGCCGAGGTCGATCGACATGCGGCCTTCGAGGGGCGCGTAGACGACGGCCTGGAGCAGATTGATGCGCGGGGTGCCGATGAAGGCGGCGACGAAGACGTTGCGCGGCAGCGCGTACACCTCGCGCGGTGAGCTGACCTGCTGGAGCACCCCGCCGCGCATCACGGCGACGCGGTCGCCGAGTGACATCGCCTCGGCCTGATCGTGGGTCACATAGACCGTCGTGACGCCCAACTCGGCGGTCAGCTGGGCTATCTCGGCCCGGAGGTGGTTGCGCAGCTTGGCGTCCAGATTCGACAGCGGCTCGTCCATGAGAAAGGCCGAGGGGCGCCGTGAGATGGCGCGGCCCATCGCGACGCGCTGCCGCTCGCCGCCGGAGAGCTGGCTGGGGTAGCGGTCCAGGACGTTCTCGATGCCGAGCATCCGGGCGGTGGCCTCGATCCGCTCGGAGCTGTCCTGCCGGGGGTTCTCCAGGCGCAGGGGGAAACCGATGTTGTCGCGGTTGGTCATGCTCGGGTAGAGCGCGAAGTTCTGGAACACCATCGCCATGCCGCGCTCGCGGGGTGGCATCAGGTTGGAGCGCACGCCGTCGAGCAGCAACTCCCCCTCGGTGATGTCCTCCAGACCCGCGATCATGCGCAGCACGGTGGACTTGCCGCAGCCCGAGGGACCGAGCAGCACGACGAATTCGCCGGGGTCGATGTCCAGAGAAAGCCGGTCGACGGCACGTGTGGCCCGTCCGTACACCTTGCTGACACTGTGCAGAGAGATGGCGCGAGTCATGAGGGTTCCGCCCGGAAGGTGAGGTTGAGCGCCTGCGGAGCCTGAAGTTAGCCGACTACGCGGGGTCAGGGAATGACTTGCGGCGGCACAGGTGGCACCTGGGGCGATACACGGCGGGTACGCGGCGCAGGCGGTACGGCAGATGCAGGGGGCGGCGGCCGGACAGGAGTCGTAGGACCTGTCGTTCAGAGGAGCGATACGGGACGACGTCGGCTCAGCGGCGGTCGCGGCACTCCTGGGCGGATACGGACGGTCCCTCAAGGGCCTTCGCAGGAGCGGGAGTTGGGGTCGCCGGTGCCGGTGGGGCCGATGGAGCCGGGGTCGGCGCCGGGTCGCGTGGGGTGCTCCGTACGCCGAGGCCCGCCGCGCCCAGCAGCAGCACCCCGAGCATCATGAACGGCGCGCCGGTGCCCGCGACTCCGGCGACGAGCCCGGCGGACGCGGGGGCGGCGACCTGCCCGAGGCGGTTGCCCGTGAGCCTGAGCGCGAGGGCGGTGGAGCGGGCCTCCTCGGGCGCGGCCCGGACGACGGTCGTCATCGACAGCGGCTGGCCGACGCCGAGGCAGAAACCGAGCGCCACGAGCATCAGGGCCAGCCCCCACACCGGCACGCGCAGCGCGATCCCCGCGCACAGCAGCCCGCCGAGCAGACAGGAGACGGTGAGCAGGACCGTACGCCCCACCCGCTGGATCATCGGCGTCATCACCAGACGGCAGGCGATCGCGGCGGCGGCCCGCAGACTCAGGAGCACACCGATCGTCGTCGGGGAGATGCCCCGGTCCTCACCGATGACGGGGAGGTACGCGGTGAGGATGTCCGTCGCGGAGAGCACGGCCAGGCTGACGAGGATGCCGCTGGGGACGCCACGGGTGCGCAGGATGTGCCACACGGACACCTTGCCGGGCTTGGGCGAGGGGGTTTTCCCGGCGGCCTTGCCCTTCCCACTCCGCTTGTCCCTCCCGCTCCGCCCGCCCGTCCCGCCCGTCCCGTCCGGCGCGGCGGCCGGCGTGAGCGGCGCCTCTATCCGCCGCAGGCAGGTGAGGGAGACGGCCGCGACCCCGGCCGATACGACCAGGGCCAGCGCGCTCGTACGCCCCATCGCCCCGTCGTGGCCGGAGACCAGCAGCCCGGCGGCGACGGGCCCGACGAGCTGGCCGAGCGACGCGCCGATGGTGAAGTGCCCGAAGTCGCGGTCCTGTTCGGCCGGTGAGCTGCGGCGCGCGACGATGGACTGCGCGCCGATGACGAAGCAGAGATGGCCGAGGCCCATCACTCCGCTCCAGGCGGCGAGCGCGGCCAGTGACCCCGCCGTACCGCTGAGCCCGCAGCCCACGCCGATGAACGCGGCACCGACGGCCAGGAGCGGAACGCAGCGCCCCCGGTCGGTCCTGCGCCCCAGCGGTACGGCGGCGAAGAGCGGCAGCAGCGCGTACACACCCGCGATGACGCCGACCGCCCGCTCGTCGGCGCCGAGGGCGAGGGCCCGGTAGGAGACGGCCGGCCGTGCCATCGACACGGCGGCCTGGGAGAAGGCGAAGGCGATGACGAGGCGGAGCAGCCAGCGTCGGTCCCCCGCCGCCATCAGATGATGCCGAAGAGGATCGCGGCGGCGAGGACGACGAGCGAGGTGAGTACGGCCCATTTGACGGTGAACTTGGTGTGGTCGCCGAATTCGACCTTGGCCATGCCGACGAGGACGTACACGGCGGGGACGAGCGGGCTCGACATGTGGAGCGGCTGGCCGACGATCGAGGCGCGGGCGACCTCCAGCGGGGAGACGCCGTGCGCGGCGCCCGCCTCGGCGAGGACGGGCAGGACGCCGAAGTAGAAGCCGTCGTTCGACATGAAGTACGTGAGGGGCAGGCTCAGCACTCCGGCGACGATTCCCATGTGCGGGCCCATGCCCTCGGGGACGGCGCTCACCAGCCAGTCAGCCATGTGTTCGACCATACCGGTGCCGGTCAGGACGCCGGTGAAGACGGCTGCCGCGAAGACCATGCCGGAGACGTTCAGGACGTTGTCGGCGTGGGCGGCGATCCGGGCCCGCTGGTCGGTCATGGAGGGGAAGTTGACGGTGAGGGCGAGTGCGGCGCCGAGCAGGAAGAGGACCGGGATGGGCATGAGCTGCATGATCATCGCGGTGAGCAGGACGAGGGTGAGTCCGGCGTTGAACCAGTAGAGGCGGGGGCGCAGGGTCGAGCGGTTGGGGTCGAGGCCCTGGAAGTCGTCGTCGTCCGCGGGCTCCTGGGCGTCGGCGCCCGTGTCGCCGGAGGCGCTGCCCCCGCCATCGGCGCCGCCGCCCTTGTGGGCCGGCTCGGCTTCCTTGGCAGCGCTGCCGCCTCCGGCCTCGACCAGCACGGTCTCGGTCACCGGTTCCAGCACCTCGTCCAGCGTGAGCATGCCGAGACGCTTGCGCTCGCGCAGCCCCAGGACGTAGGCGAGTACGAAGACGGCGAGCAGTCCGACGGCGAGCGCGGGGATCATCGGGACGAAGATGTCGGTGGCGTCCACCTTCAGCGCGGTGGCCGCCCGCGCCGTGGGGCCGCCCCAGGGAAGGGTGTTCATGACGCCGTTCGCGGTGGCGGCGACACCGGTCAGCACGACCAGGCTCATCTTCAGCCGCTTGTAGAGCGGATACATCGCCGAGACGGTGATCATGAAGGTGGTCGAGCCGTCGCCGTCGAGCGAGACGATCGCCGCGAGCAGGGCCGTACCGACCACGATGCGCATCGGGTCGGCCTGGCAGAAGCGCAGGATGCCCCGCACGATCGGGTCGAAGAGACCGACGTCGATCATCACACCGAAGTAGACGATGGCGAACATCAGCATCGCCGCGGTCGGCGCCAGTTCGCCGACTCCCTCGATGACGTAGTCCCCCAGGTTCGCGCCCTGGCCGACCAGGACGCAGAACAGCGCGGGGATCAGCACGAGCGCCGCGATCGGGGACATCTTCTTCGTCATGATCAGCACCAGGAAGGTGGCGATCATGACGAATCCGAGGATTGTCAGCATCTGGGGTACCTCACGTTCACCGTTGAACTCCCACCCGGATCGGCGGTGCGGCTGACGTTAGGTGCCGTTTCCTCGCGTTAACAAGGTGTTGACCTGTGAGCAATACGCGCAAAACCCCAGGTCAGCGAAGGGTGCTGGTCAGGCGGGGGCCAACTCGACCGGAAAACCGTTGAGGACGGACGTCCCGGACAGCGGGTCGCGCCGGCTGCCGTCGAGCAGTTGGTTGACGTTGACGCCCGGCCGCGCGTGGGCCACCGCCATCCGCGTGCCGGGCCGGTCGTGCCCCCAGCCGTGCGGCACGCTCACGACCCCGGTCCGGACCGTGTCGGTGATCTCCACGGGGATCGTGATCTCGCCCGCCTCCGTGGTGATCCGCGCCGGTCCGCCGTCCGCGAGGCCGAGCCTCGCGGCGTCGTCGGGGTGGACCTGGACGGTGCAGCGGTTCGAACCGCCGTTGAGCGTGGGCACGTTGTGCATCCAGCTGTTGTTGGAGCGCAGATGGCGGCGGCCGACGAGGACCAGGGACGCGGGCACGTCGGTGAGCGCGGCGCGCAGCCGGGGCAGGTCGGCGGCGATCGGCTCGGGGAGGAGTTCGACGCGCCCGCTGCGGGTCTTGAGCAGTCCGGGGATCCGGGGCTTCAGCGGTCCGAGGTCGATGCCGTGCGGCCGGTCGGCGAGCCGGGCGAGGGTGAGCCCCGCCGGGTCGGCGCCGAAGCCGTCGCCGTACGGGCCCAGGCGCAGCATCAGGTCGAGCCGCCGCTGAGGACCGCCGGCCCGGACGAGGCCGGCGGCCAGTTCCGCGGCGAGTTCCTTCGGGTCACGTCCGTGCACGGGTGACAGCGGGTCGGCGACGGCCTTGCCGAGCGTCCGGTCGATCACCTGGTCGTCCACGGCCGACGGATCCGCCCCGTGCATCCCGCCCACGGCCAGCACCAGCCGCGCCAGGATCTCGCACTCGTCCATCAGCCCTGCCGCCAAGGGGACGGCGGGCGGGCTGTAGCGGACCTGGTCGTGTACGGCGAAGCCGTTGAAGGCGAAGTCGAAGTGGGCGCTCTGCGAAGGGGGCGGCGGGGGCAGTACGACGTCCGCGTGCCGCGACGTCTCGTTGAGGTACGGGTCGACGCTGACCATGAAGTCGAGGCCGTTCAGCGCCCGGTCGAGGCGGCTGCCGTCGGGCGCGGAGAGCACGGGGTTGGCCGCGAGGGCGATCACCGCGCGGATCCGCCCGTCGCCGGGCGTCTCGATCTCCTCGGCGAGGACGGCGATGGGCAGCTCGCCCTTGGCCTCCGGGTGGCCGCCGACCCTGCTGGCCCAGCGGCCGAGCGCGAATCCCTTGCCGGGGGCGGCCGGGCGGGGCGCGGGGTCGGTGGCGGAGAGCGGGAAGAGGGCGCCGCCCGGCCGGTCGAGATTGCCGGTGAGGGCGTTCAGGACGTCGATGAGCCAGCTGGCGAGTGTGCCGTACTCCACGGTGCAGCTGCCGATGCGTCCGTAGACGGCTGCGGTGGGCGCCGCGGCGAGTTCGCGCGCGAGGGTACGGATCGCCTCGGCGTCCAGGTCGCAGGCCGCCGCGACGGCTTCGGGCGTGAAGTCACTTACCGCTGACCGGAGTTCGTCCATTCCCTCCAGGTGGTCGGTGAGGGCGCCGGGGTCGGTGAGCCGCTCGTCGAACAGGACCTGGACGAGGGCGGCGAGCAGCAGGGCGTCGGTGCCCGGCCGGATGGCGAGGTGCCGGTCGGCGAGGCGCGCGGTGCGGGTACGGCGCGGGTCGACGACGGTGAGGGTGCCGCCGCGCCGGCGCAGAGCCTTGAGTTTGCCGGGGAAGTCGGGCGCGGTGCAGAGACTGCCGTTGGAGTCCAGCGGGTTGGCGCCCAGGAGCAGCAGATGGTCGGTGCGGTCCAGGTCGGGCACGGGAATCGCGAGGGCGTCGCCGAAGAGCAGACCGGACGAGACGTGTTTCGGCATCTGGTCGAGGGTGGAGGCGGTGAAGAGGTTACGGGTGCGGAGGATGCCCAGCAGGACGGGCGGGTAGAGGGCGCCGGCCATGGTGTGGACGTTGGGGTTGCCGAGGACGACGCCGACGGACTGGGGGCCGTGCTCCTCGATCAGCGGGCGCAGCCGGGCGGCGATCAGGTCGAACGCCTCGTCCCAACTGCCCTCCCTCAGTTCGCCGTTCACCCGGATCAGCGGGGTGCGCAGCCGGTCGGGGTCGGCGTCCAGCTCGCCGAAGGAGGCGCCCTTGGGGCAGATGAAGCCCTTGCTGAACACGTCGTCGCGGTCGCCGCGCGCGCCGGTGACCGTGCTCCCCTCGATGGTGAGGGTCAGTCCGCAGGTGGCCTCGCAGAGGGGGCAGACGCGCAGGGCGGTGCGGGCGGGGCCGGTGGGCGGCATGGGTCCTCCAGGGGCGGCGGCGACGGCGCACGGGCTGCCGCCGAGCATACCGACCGGTACGGATGAGGGAAGGGGTCCGCCGGTGACGTACGCCGTGGGTGCCGCCGCCCGGCACGCCGACCGGTCCGTCCGGTGGCGGTTCGCCCCCATGCGCCGGACGGGCCGGGGAGGCCCGGCCCGCTCAGTCCAGGGTCCGTGCCAGATAGGCGCGGATCAGCTCCCGTGTCTCGGCGATGAGGTCCGGATCGCCCGACGGGTCCGTACGGAAGGCGAGTTGGAGCAGCGCGTCCGCCGCCTCGACGGCGACCAGGACCATCCGGCACAGCACGGGGTCCGGGGCCCGGCGCAGCTGCGCGGCGAGCAGCGTGGTGAGGCGGTCCGCGACGCGGTGGTTGGCGTCCCGCACCGGCTCGCCGTCGTCGTCGTCGGTGGCCGGGGCCGGGGCCGGACCGGGCGGGCCCGCCGGGATCCTGGCGCCGAAGTCGACCAGCCCGAAGCCGGGCACGGTGCGCTTCATGGCCAGGTACTCGTCCAGCACCGCGTCGATCGCCGCCCGCCAGTCGGCGGCCGGGATCGCGGCGAGCCGGCGCTCGACGCGCCGGGCGTAGCTGTCCAGATTGCGCCGGGCGAGCGCGTCGGCCATGGCGCGCTTGTTGCCGAAGAAGCGGTACACGGATCCGATGGGTACGCCCGCCCTGGTGGCGACGGCGCGGGTGGACAGCTCCTCGTAGCCGGTCTCGTCGAGCAGTTCGGCGCAGGCGTCGAGGATCCGGGCCAGACGCGCCGCGCTGCGCTGCTGCACGGGGACCCTGCGGAGGCCGTCGTGGGTGCCGGCGCTGACTCCGTACACGGGCTGGCCCATCCTTCGGCGAGATGTGCGGTGGTTGCGGCCCTTCGAGTCTCCCTTGTGGCGGGCCGCT
Organism: Streptomyces sp. NPDC057307; assembly: GCF_042667665.1. Taxonomy (NCBI): domain Bacteria; kingdom Bacillati; phylum Actinomycetota; class Actinomycetes; order Kitasatosporales; family Streptomycetaceae; genus Streptomyces; species Streptomyces sp. NPDC057307. Next base: position 38,917 of record NZ_JBHUZM010000028.1, read on the forward strand.
GTTCGAGACGGCGCGAACGTACTTCTGTTCGTCCAGGCGTCTCTTTCGGACAACGTGATCCAACGTGCCTGTCCCCGTTGACGCGCCACCGAAGGAATCCTACGGTGGACCATAGGATTCACTGTCCGGCAGCACAGCGGCACGACCGGTGGCAGGACCGGCGACACGGGGAGCGACGATGAGCGGCATCGAGCAGGCGCGGAAGACCGCCGAGGGCCTGGCGTACGCCACCGGTTTCGGCAACGAGCACAGCTCGGAGGCCGTCCTGGGCGCCCTGCCCGTGGGGCGGAACTCGCCGCAGAGAGCCCCGCTCGGCCTGTACGCGGAGCAGTTGAGCGGCAGCGCCTTCACCGAGCCCCGCGCGCACAACCGCCGTTCCTGGCTCTACCGGATCCGCCCGTCGGCGGCGCACCCGCCGTTCACCCGGACCGACAACGGCACCCTGCGCGGCGCGCCGTTCACCGAGTCCGTGCCCGACCCCAACCGCCTGCGCTGGAACCCGCTGCCGGCCCCCGCGCCCGGCACGGACTTCCTGGCCGGTCTCTGGACGCTCGGGGGCAACGGCGACGCCGCGCAGCGCGCGGGCATGGCCGTGCACCTCTATCACGCCAACTCCCCCATGTCCGACCGGGTGTTCAGCGACTCCGACGGTGAGCTGCTGATCGTGCCGGAGCAGGGCGGGCTGCTGATCGTCACGGAGTTCGGCCTGCTCGCCGCCCGTCCCGGCGAGGTGGCGCTGATCCCGCGCGGCGTGCGCTTCCGGGTCGAGCTGCTGGACGACACGGCGCGCGGTTACGTCTGCGAGAACTACGGCCGCCCCTTCGTCCTGCCCGACCTCGGCCCGATCGGCGCCAACGGCCTGGCGAACGCGCGGGACTTCCGCGCTCCCGTCGCCGCCTACGAGGACGTCGAGCGCCCGACGGAGGTGGTCAACAAGTTCTGCGGGAATCTGTGGACCGCGACGTACGACCACTCCCCGCTCGATGTCGTCGCCTGGCACGGCAATCATCTGCCGTACGTCTACGACCTGCGCCGGTTCAATGTGATCGGCACCATCAGCTACGACCACCCCGATCCGTCGATCTTCACGGTGCTGACCTCGCCGTCCGACACGCCGGGTCTGGCGGGAGTCGACTTCGTCGTCTTCGCGCCGCGCTGGCTGGTCGGCGAGAACACGTTCCGGCCGCCGTACTTCCACCGCAATGTGATGAGCGAGTACATGGGCCTGATCGAGGGCGCGTACGACGCCAAGACAGCCGGCAAGGGGGGTTTCGTCCCCGGCGGCGGTTCGCTGCACAACATGATGTCGGCGCACGGGCCCGACCGGGAGACGTTCGACCGGGCAAGCGCCGCCGAGCTGAAACCGCAGCGGATCAACGACGGACTGGCGTTCATGTTCGAGACGCGCTGGCCGGTGACCGCCACCGCCCAGGCCGCGACGGCCGGACACCTTCAGTCGGGTTACGACAACGTGTGGCAGGGTCTGGAGCGCCACTTCAGGCCAACTTCCGGCCCGGCCCCCACCGACAGACCCTGACCCGGAGCCCGCCGTGACCGCATTCGCCCCCGATTCGCTGGTCCTCAACCGCAAGCTGCCGCTCTGGTACCAGGTCTCGCAGTCGCTGCGGGCCTCCATACTCGGCCGGCGCCCGCACGATCCGCTGCGCCTCCCCACGGAGGAGCAGTTGGCCGGGCACTACGGCGTCAGCGTCCTGACGATGCGTCAGGCGCTCAAGGAGCTGGAGCAGGAGGGCCTGATCAGCAGGCACCGGCGGCGCGGCACCTTCATCGAACCGGGCGCCCGGCGCGGTGCGCCCCGCCGGCTGCTCGGCTCGGTCGACGCGGTCGTGGCCCAGCAGTCGGGCGAGCGGACGTCGGTGATCGGTCACGGCCGGGCGCCGGTGCCCGGCGAACTGGCCGAGTACTTCCCGGGCGTCGACGAGGTGGGCCTCTACCGGCGGCTGCGCCGCGACGGCGAGAGCGGTGAGCCGACCAACTGGGCCGAGAACGCGCTGCGTACGGAGGTCGCGGACCGGCTCGATCCGGGCGATCTGGAGCGCTGGCCGATGACCAAGGTGCTGCGCGACGTGCTGGGGGTGAAGATCGGCCGGATCACTGACACGGTGGAGGCCACGCTCGCCGACCCGGCCACGGCCGACCTGCTCCAGGTGCCGCTGCTCAGCCCGATCCTGCACTACACGGGGGTCACGTACGACGCGGACGGCCAGGTCGTGGACGTGGCCAGGATCCGCTACCGGGGCGACCGTTTCTCCTTCTCGGTCACGATGGAGACGGACTGACGCGACAGAACGGCTGAGCCACTGCCCGGCGGGCCCGGTCGGTACGCTTTCGCCGACGGCACGTAACGGACCGGGAGGGGTGTGCCCGTATGACGGCCCCGACGACGGCCCCGCTGCTGAGCGACCTCATGCCGTGGTCGGTGGCGCCGCTGCGGCTCGGCCGCGGCTGGATCCTGGCCCCCGACGCCGCCTCGCTCACCGCGCGCTGGGACACGCTGATACGGGCCACGGGAGCCCAGCGTACGGCGCTCTTCCGCCCGACCCGGTCCCGTACGCCGCAGAGCGCGGTCACCGCGCTGCCGGGGCAACTGACCGGCACGGGGAGGTTCGCGCGGGAGTCCGGGCGGTGTCCGACGCCGTTGCGGGTGGGGCACGGTCCGTTCGACGAGCGGTATCTGATCCCCGACCACCGGCTGATCGACGCGGCCAGGCCGGAGCTGTGGCGGGTCGCCGACGAACGTCAGCTCTTCGCCGTGGAGCAGGGGTTCGTCCCCGGAGCCGCCGGTCCGGCGCTGCTGGTCAGCGCCCTGCTGCCGGACGGCCGCTCCCCCGCCGGGCGGCCCGGCCGGATCCGGCCGTTGTTCCGGCGGCCGGGCGGCACGGAGCCCAATCTGACGCCCGGGCTCCTGGAGTCGCTGTCCGCGCGCCTCGGACACGAGGTCACCGCACGCCAGTTGCTCGACTGGGCGGTCGCGGCGGCCCGGCCCTCGCCGCGCGGCTGTGTGGTCCCGCTGACCGCGGACCCGGACCTCTGGACCACCGGCGTGGCGCTCGGCGCCCTGCTCACCGGCGTCCAACTGCGCGGCGCGCGCGGCGGGGAGCGCCATCGGCTGCCGGGTGGCCGGCGCCCGTACGTACGCGCCGCGATCCCCGCCCGGCCCACGACCATCGTTTACGACTCCGAGGACGAGACGCTCCACCTGGGTGACGGCCGGATCTCACCCGTGCCGGCCGAGGCGTGGGACTTCCAGGTCGGCGGTGTCCGGATGATCGAGCTGTGGTTCGAGCGGCGTACCTCACCCCCGGAGCCGGGCACCCTGGAGGCGATCGGCCCGCGCGCCTGGCCGCAGGAGTGGACCTCGGAGCTGCTGGAGCTGATCACCGTACTCGCGCTGCTCGCCGAAGTGCGGCCCCGGCAGCGGGAGTTGAGCGAGGCGCTGGACAACGGGCCGGTCATCGGACCCGACGAGCTGCGGGCCGCCGGTGTGCTGCCGGTCCCGGACGCGGCCCGGCGCCCCGCCTCCGTACTCGACCATCACGAGGAGGGCCCGGACGGGCAGTTCGCCCTGATCTGAGCCGTACGGCGACGGCGGGCGGCCGGCGTCAGCCGCCCCCGAACGAGTCCAGCACCCGGCTCAGCGCCCGGTCGAAGACGGCCTCCATGTCGACCGGCCCCGAGTCCTCCGCGAAGGCCGCCGCCAGCCGGGGGTACCGCCCCGTGGCGATCTGCTTCTCCAGATACGCCATCCGGATCTCGTGCTCCCGCTCGGCGGGCCAGGGCAGTGAGCGGGTGCGCTCGGCGGTCTGCAGCTCGTTGGCGACATAGGTGGTGACGACGCCGTTCACCATGGCCACCAGCTCGACCTTGCGCCCGTACGGGAGGTCGAGCGGATCCAGGCACCACAGGCTGAATTCGAGGAACTTCATCGAGTTCGGGCTGAAGCCGTAGGCCGACTGCATGAGGCGCGACATCCACGGATGGCGCCGCATGATGGCCCGCGCCCGGTGGGCGAGCGCCGTGAGATCGGCGCGCCAGTCGCCGGTGGGGCGCTCCGGCAGCTCGTGCTCCTCGGCGACGAGGTCGACCATCAGCTCGTACAGGTCCTCCTTGCGCGGCACGTAGTTGTACAGCGACATCGTGCCGCAGCCCAGCTCCCCGGCGACCCGGCGCATGGAGACGGCGTCCATGCCGTCGTCGTCCGCGACGCGTACGGCGACGGCCGCGATCTCGGCGCGGGTGTGCGCGGGCCTGGGGCCACGTGCGGCGCGCTCGGGACGCGACCAGATCACTTCGGGTTCAGCAGGTCGCCCCGCCATCGGTCATCACCTCGTCCGCCATTCTCCCCCAGAAGCCTTGTTACGTACACCGTACGTAGTGGGGTACGGTGAGCCGCATGAATACTACGTACGCTGTACTTAGTGAAGGTCTGGAGAAGCGGTTCGGTGCGGTCCACGCCCTGCGTGGTCTGGATCTCGCCGTCGCGCCGGGCACCGTCTGCGGGGTGCTGGGGCCGAACGGCGCGGGCAAGACCACCGCCGTTCGCGTCCTCACCACGCTCAGCGCGCCCGACGCCGGATCCGCCCGCGTCGCCGGGCACGACATCGCGACGGAGGCGGCGGCGGTCCGCGCGGCGATCGGCGTCGCGGGCCAGTACGCCTCCGTCGACAGCGAGTTGACCGGCCGGGAGAATCTCCGGCTGTTCGCGAAACTGCTCCGGCTGCGGGGGGCGACGGGCCGGGCCCGCGCGGACGAGCTGCTGGAACGGTTCGAACTCGACCAGGCGGCCGACCGGGCCGCCCGCACCTACTCCGGCGGTATGCGCCGCCGCCTCGACCTGGCGTCGAGCCTGCTCACCAGGCCCCGGGTGCTCTTCCTCGACGAGCCGACGACCGGGCTCGACCCGCGGAGCCGCGGCCAGATCTGGACGGCGGTACGTGAGCTGGCCGACGGGGGCACGACCGTCCTGCTCACCACCCAGTATCTGGAGGAGGCCGACCGGCTGGCCGACGACATCGTGCTGATCGATCACGGCCGGGCGGCGCACCGGGGCACACCCGCCCAGCTGAAGTCCCGTATCGGGTCGTACGCCGAGGTGGTGGTGGCCGACGACGCCACGGAGGCGGTCTTCGTCACCGCGGCGGGCGTGCTCGACCGACTGACCGGCGCCGAGCCGGTGATCGACCGGGAGCGCCGGGCGGTGGGGGCCGTGGCGACCGACGGGGCGCTGACCCTGCCCCGGATCGTCCGCGAACTGGACGCGGCCGGGGTGCCGGTGGTCGACGCGAGCCTGCGGCCGCCGACGCTGGACGAGGCGTTCCTGCGGCTGACCGGTGGCGCGAGTACGCCCCGTACCGCCCGTGGGACCACCGAGGAGCGTGCCGCGTGAGCACCGTCGCCCACGACAGCACGGCCGTCCTCGGCCGCCATCTCCAGCGCATCAGGCACTCCCCCGGCGTGGTGATCCTGACCCAGACCATGCCGATCACGATGCTGCTGTTCTTCGGCTTCGTCTTCGGCAGCGCGCTCGCGACACCGGGCCAGGAGTACCGCGCCTTCCTGGTGCCGGGGCTGCTCGCGGCGACGGCGGCCGGCGGCATGATGACCGGCATGTTCCAGTCCGCGCAGGACGCACAGCGCGGCGTGATGGACCGGTTCCGCACGATGCCGATGAGCCGGGTCGCCGTACCGCTGGGCCAGACGGCGGCGGATCTGGTCACCACGGCGGTCGGCATGGTGCCGCTGGTGCTGGTGGGCCTCGCGGTGGGCTGGCGGATCGAGGGAGGTGTACCGGGCGCGCTCGGGGCCTTCGGTCTGCTGCTGCTCTTCCGCTTCGCGACCAACTGGGTCGGCGCGTATCTCGGGCTGCTCATCCGCAACGAGGAGATCGCCGGTCAACTGGGCAGCGTCACCTTCGTCCTGCCGCTGCTCTCGAACGCGTACATCCCCACGGACGGACTGCCGGGCTGGCTCCGCCCGGTCACCGAGTGGAATCCGATCAGCGCGGTCGCCGCCGCCGTACGCGATCTGTGCGGCAACGCGCCGCCGAACCCCGACGCGGCCTGGCCGCTGGCCAATCCGGTGGCGGGGGCGCTGCTCTGGGGTCTGCTGATCCTGGTGGTGTTCGTGCCGCTGACGGTCCGCAGATACACCGGGAACGGCGAATAGCGGCTCGCCGCCGCACCGCCGACCGCCGCTGTCCCGTTGCCGATTGCCGCCGGTTCACTTTGCCGGGTGGTGAGAAGGCGACACCGCTGGGGGACAGTCCCGGCACTCGGCGAGCACACCGACGCACCGCCGCCGGCCCTGGGAGTGACGGGCGAGCGGAGAGCGGCGCTGCGTCGGGACGGTGTGATCGTCCGAGCGCTGTCCGGGGGTCGGCGACCGCCGACCGGCTGAGGTCAGCGGCGGCTGCCGAAGAGGGACCGTCGCAGCCGCCTGAGCGGTGCGAACAGGGAGACACGCGCGCTCTTGCTCTTACGGGTCCGTACCTCGTCCCGCGAGGTCAACTCCCGCATCAGCATCGTCGCCTCGGCCGTCTCGCGCTGCGGGACGGCGGGGCCGCCCAGCACCGACAGATGACGGTCGAGCCGTGAACTGGTCGCGCTGCTCCCACATGTGATGGCAGGGACTCGCGCCCTGCTGTGCACCGTTATCTGATCCATGTCACTCCCCACCCGTACGAGGGCACCCGGCTCGGGCAGGTTAACCCTATCGCCCCCATGGGACACACGTGTATCCCGCCTCAGGGATTGACAGCACCCGTTGGGGATGGCAGTCCGCCCGGTGAATCCATTGTATTCCAGGGCGAGTTGGACAATCGACCACCGAATGGTTCGACCGGATCGAACACCGATGCCTGCCCGCCCGCCCCGAGGGACGGACGGACAGGCATCGGCCCGGCGGTCAGTTCGTACGATCCGCGATTGGGTCAGACGGCCGAAGAGAAGGCCGGCAGATAACCACCCGACTGGCCCTGGGCCGTGGGGTGGTAGGACTCGCCGATCGGGAACGTGACGCTGTGCAGCCAGGTCGACGGCGAGCAGATCTCGTGACCGGTGAAGGGACCGGTGACGTCCGCGAAGCGGTAGCCGTGGTCGGCGGCGCGCTTGGCGAGCAGGGTGTTGAGGTGGTCGGCGGCACCGTTTATGGCGCTGCGCTCACGCTCGGTCAGGCCGACCACGCAGGTGCCGTTGAGCTGGTAGAAGCGGGGGTAGCCGATGACGACGACCTCGGCGGCCGGTGCCTTGGCGCTGATCGCGTTGTAGACGGTGTCCAGCTGGCCGGGCAGCGTGTTGTCCACGTAGGCCCGCGCGGTGTTCACGCGCGCCACGCAGCTGGCCTCGGACTGGAGGACGCAGGTGGTCATGACGTCGGCGAAGCCGGCGTCGTTGCCGCCGACGGTGATGCTGACGAGGTCGGTCCCCGAGTTCACCGGCCCGAGCTGGCTCCCGGTCACATCACCCGTACGAGCGCCCGAGCAAGCGGTGAAGGCGAACGACGAGGGTGCGTTGGCGGCGGCCCAGAGGGACGGGTACGCCTTGTTGCTGCGCTTGCAGTTGCCGCTCGCGCTGTCGTAGGGCCCGGCGCCGAGACCGGACGAGTAGGAGTCGCCGAGGGCGACGTAGTCGAGTGCCGCGGCCTCGGCCGCCTGGACCTGGCCCGCGCCGGTGAACGCGAGAACAGCACCCAGCAGGAGCGTGGACGAGAGCGCGGCGAATCTGGACAGCTTCATGGAACCTCCATTGAGCAGGATCTCTGCTTCAACGTTCGTACCAGGCAAGGGACTTCACTGGAAGTGCCCATGCCAAGTAGATCCGGTGACAAATTGCAGATGGACGCGCGTATACCGCTCGATTTGGCTCGAACGGGGGCGCGTGACGTAACAGATCGAGTAAATCCGAACAGGGAGGTTCCGGAAACCACCGTCGAAGTAAGGCCAAATAGCAAATATGCGCGGTCATGTCGCAGCCCTTGCCATACAGTCGTAAGTATCAATACCTTCGGACATCCACCCGCATCGGTCCGTCATGGAGAGCGACTTCAGGGGAGGGCTCAGAAGTCGCGGCGGCTCCCGGCGCGGGGCGCGGTAGGGGGGTGCCGCGCGGCGCTCGAATCTTGTCAACTCACCTGACAGGCACGGAGATCCACGCTGTCGCGTACAGGGTGAGAACCCCCCTTTCGAACCGGCACATCATCCGGACCGCCCGGGGGCGGGCGGTCCACCGGTGGAGAGGGAAAAGATCCCGTGAGTTCATTCCTGCGCCCGGCGACCCCGGGCGAAGATCCGTTAGCCGTGTCGTTTTCCGCTGACGTTCTCGACGACCGACGACTCGACGACCGGCACCTTCCTGGCCGTTATCGGCCAATCTCCTCCTACCTCGCGATCGCGCCGCCCGTGAGCGTGGTGATTCCCGCGATGAACGAGGCGGAGAATCTGCCGTACGTCTTCAAGACACTGCCCGACTGGATCCATGAAGTCGTCCTGGTGGACGGGAATTCCACCGACGGCACGGTCCGCGTCGCGCGGGAGCTGTGGCCGGACGTCAAGGTCGTGGAACAGCGCGGCAAGGGCAAGGGCGACGCACTGATCAGCGGCTTCGCCGCCTGCACCGGCGACATCATCGTGATGATCGACGCGGACGGCTCGGCCGACGGCCACGAGATCGTCAGCTATGTGTCGGCCCTCGTCTCGGGCGCCGACTTCGCCAAGGGGTCGCGGTTCGCCAACGGCGGCGGTACGGACGACATGACACCGATCCGCAAGCTCGGCAACCATGTGCTCTGCGCGGTCGTGAACGCCAAGTTCGGCGCCCGCTACACCGACCTCTGCTACGGCTACAACGCCTTCTGGCGGCACTGCCTGGACCGGATCACGCTCGACTGCACCGGGTTCGAGGTCGAGACCCTGATGAACATCCGGGTCGTCAAGGCCGGTCTGAAGGTGCAGGAGATACCGAGCCACGAGTACGACCGGATCCACGGCGTGAGCAATCTCCGGGCCGTACGGGACGGACTGCGGGTCCTGAGGGTCATCCTCCGGGAGAAGGGCGTGCCGAGGGCGGCGCGGCGCCGGCCGCGCGGTGTCCGGCCGGCGCTTCCCGGGCCGCTCCCGCTCGCCGTCCGGACGGGCCTCGCGGGGACCGTCGCGAGCCAGGGAGAGGTGTCTTGATCGACCGTCACCTCCACCGCTCGTTCTCCGTGGTCGTCTGCGCGTACACGGAGGAGCGCTGGGAGGACACCCTCGCCGCCGTCGACTCCGTACGGAGTCAGTCGATGCCGGCCACGGAGACGCTGCTCGTGGTCGACCACAACGAGGCGCTGCTGGACCGGCTCCGCGCGCGGTACACCTCCCTGTCACCGGCGGACGGCGGGGAGGTGCGGGTGCTCGCCAACGCGGGCCCCCGTGGCCTCTCCGCCGGCCGCAACACCGGGATCGCCGCCGCACGGGGGGAGTTCGTGGCTTTCCTGGACGACGACGCCGTCGCCGAGCGCGACTGGCTGCGGTACCTCGCGGCGGGCTACGGCGATCCCCGGGTGATGGCGGTCGGCGGCAGGACGCTGCCCGCCTGGTCGACGGGGGCCCGGCCAGCCTGGTTCCCCGAGGAGTTCGACTGGGTCGTCGGCTGTACGTACCGGGGTCTGCCGCCCGGCAAGGTGCGGGTCCGCAACGTCCTGGGCGGCAACGCCTCCTTCCGCCGTACCGCGTTCGACTCCGCCGGGGGCTTCGCGACCGGCATCGGGCGGGACGGCGACAAGCGTCCGCTGGGCTGCGAGGAGACGGAGCTGTGCATCAGGCTCAGCAGGGCGCTGCCGGACGCGGTACTGCTGATCGACGACCGGGCGGTGATCCACCACAAGGTGCCGCGGGCGCGTACCCGGTTCGGGTACTTCCGCACCCGCGCCTACGCCGAGGGCCTCTCGAAGGCCCTGGTGGCGCGAAGTGTCGGCGCGGGCAAGGGACTTGAGTCCGAGCGGCGCTATGCCACACGGGTGCTGCCCGCGGGGGTGGCGCGCGGGCTGCGCGACGCGGTGCGCCGGCCGGGGCGGGGACGCGGCGGCGCGGGGCGGGCCGGCGCGATCGTGGCCGGGGTACTGACGACGGCGGCGGGCTATCTGGTGGGCAGCGCCCGCGCGCGCCGGGGCGCGGTGACGTTCTCGTCGGGCCCGATCACGCCCGCCGCGTCGGTGTCGGCATGAGTCCGGGCGCGAAGGGGCCGGTACCGGGCGGGGTGGAGCCCGTACCGAACGCGCGGGAGCCCGTGCCGATCCTGATGTATCACGCGCTCGCGCACCGTCCTGCCCCGTCGGTGCGCGCCCTGTCCGTGTCGCCGGACGCGTTCGCCGAGCAGTTGGCGCTGCTGGGCGAGCGGGGGTTCACCCCGCTGACGACGGCCGCGCTGGCCGCCGTCTGGCGGGGCGGGGGGCGGCTGCCGGCGCGGCCGGTGTTGATCACGTTCGACGACGGTTACGAGGGCGTGCACCGGCACGCCCTGCCGGCCCTGGCCCGACACGGCTTCGCCGCAACCCTGTTCGTCTCCACGGGGTGGCTGCGCGGCCCGTACGACGAGGGTGGCGCCCTCGACACGATGCTCGACTGGGACCAGGTGCGCCAACTGGCCGCCGCGGGCGTGGAGATCGGCGGCCACAGCCATACGCACCCGCAGCTCGACCAGGTGGACGACGGTCGGCTGGGCCACGAGGCGGCGCGCTGCCGGGAGATCGTCGCCGCCGAACTGGGCGCGGCACCGGTCTCGTTCGCGTACCCGTACGGCTACTCCACCCGCCGCGTACGCCGGGCGGTACGGGCGGCCGGTTTCACTCAGGCACTGGCCGTGGGCAACGCCCCGGCGCGCCGGGCCCAGGGTCCGTACGCCCTGAAACGGCTCACGGTGCGGCGCTCCACGGGGATCGACGCGTTCGCGCGCCTGGTCGACGGCCGTTCCCCGGGCCGTGTCCTCGCCGCCGACCGTGCGCTGACGAAGGCGTACGCGGTGGTACGGGGCGCCCGCCGGGCCGCGCGAAGGATCGGCGAGGGCTGACGCGGACAGACAAGGCCGACACGGTCGACAAGGAACGAGGAGGGCTACGGAGCGAGCGGGGCGTCCCCGGGCAAAACACCGTGCGTCGGGGGCGCCCGTGCCGGATCATGGGCCGCATGTCTGCCAACCCTCAGGACGCCCTGCCGATTCGGCTCAACGTCGACGACAGCGACTCGCCGTCGGACGTGGTCGACGCGCTCTTCCTCGGGCGTTTCGCGACGGGCGAGCAGCCGCACTCGCACAGTTCGTCCATCGACCGCGTCAAGTCCGGTGTCTCCCTGCTGCCGCCGGGCGCCACCGTGCTGCGCTCGGCCCGTGACGACGACCGCAGCGCGACCCTCGCCGAGGGCGACGGCTGGACGCTGCTGATCTCCCGCTGGAACCGGGGCGCGGACGTCACGGTGACCGCGACCACCTCCGAACTCGCCGAGAAGGTGCACGCGCAGGCGACGGACGGCGCGCAGGACGAGCCCGAGCCCGTGCCGGAGAACGTGACCATGGGGTTCTGGTACGTGTCGCCCCGGCGTGGCCCGCACCGGACGACCCGGCAGATCGCGGCCGGCACCTGGGACGAGGTCAGAGCCAACTACACGGCGCCGGTGGCCGACGCGATGGACCGGCTGATGAAGGTGACACCGGACGACATCGCGGGGCGGCTGCTCCTGCTGCACGGCCCGCCCGGCACCGGGAAGACGTCGGCGCTGCGGACGCTGGCCCGGTCCTGGCGCGACTGGTGTCAGGTCGACTGCGTCCTGGACCCGGAGCGGCTGTTCAACGACGTCGGCTATCTGATGGACATCGCGATCGGCGAGGACGAGGGGTCGGCGAAGGGCCGCTGGCGACTGCTGCTCCTGGAGGACTGCGACGAACTGATCCGCGGCGAGGCCAAGCACACGGCCGGCCAGGCGCTCTCCCGGCTGCTGAATCTCACCGACGGGCTGCTCGGCCAGGGCAGGAACGTCCTGGTGGGCGTGACGACCAACGAGGACCTGGAGCGGCTGCACCCGGCGGTCGTCAGGCCCGGCCGCTGTCTGGCCCGTATCGAGGTCGGCTCGCTGACCCGCCCGGAGGCGGAGAGCTGGCTGAGCCGGGAGGAGGGCGACTGGGAGGGCGCGGTGGGCCGGGAGGGCGCGACGCTGGCCGAGTTGTTCGCGCTGCGCCGAGGCAGCGGCCCGACGTCGGTCCCGGGTCAGTCGAAGGGCATGGACGCGGGGCTGTATCTGTAGGTGACCCAACCGGTCGACTCGCCCACTCGCCGACTCGCCACCTTCGACACCTTTGATCACTTATGGGCGATTCCTCCCAGTCAGAGCTAAAATGAAGGCATGACTTCGGTCGAGTTCTCCGACTCGCTCCCAGACTCCCTCGCCGATGTGCTGGCAGGAGTGCAGCGCACCATTCGGCGGCGGCTGAGGGCCGGCCTGACGGCCCCGCCACTGCGCGGCGCGCAGGTCGATCTGCTGCGGCTGGTCGCGGCCCACCCCGGAATCCGGGTGTCGAGCGCGGCGAGGGAGCTGTTCCTCGCCGGGAACTCGGTCTCCACGCTCGTCAATCAGCTCAGCCGGGCCGGATATCTGCGTCGCGACAGTGATCCGGCCGACGGCAGGGCCGTCCTGCTGATGCCGACCCCCGCGGCGACCTCGCGGCTGGCCGACTGGGAGGCACGGCGCTCCGCGCTGGTGCGCGAACAGGTGGCCCGGCTGACCGACGAGGAACGCTCGGCCCTGGCCGGGGCCCTTCCGGCACTGCGCAGGCTCGCCGGGAATCTGCACGCGGAAGTGGAGGGGCCATGACCGGAGGACCTGTCGCCGCCGACGAAACCCCCGACGGAAACCCCGGTGACGCCGCCGAAGAAGCTGCGGAAGAAGCCGCCGAAGAAGCCGTCAGCTGTCGCGCGCTGAACTACTCCTTCGGTGACACCAAGGCCGTCGACAGCCTCGACCTGTCCGTCCACACCGGCGAGATCTTCGGCCTGCTGGGCCCCAACGGCGCCGGCAAGACCACCGCCATCCGCTGTATCACCACGCTCCTGCCGGTCCCCACGAACATGGTGAAGGTGTTCGGGCACGACGCCGCCAAGGAGAAGATGGCGGTACGGCGTCTGCTCGGGTACGTACCGCAGCAGCTCTCCGCCGACGCCACGATGACGGGCCGCGAGAACGTGACGCTGTTCGCCCGCGTCTTCGACGTCCCGCGCCGCGAGCGTGCCGCGCGGGTCGCCCAGGCCCTGGACGTCGTCGATCTCACCGGCGCCGCCGACCGGATGGCCAAGACCTACTCCGGCGGCATGATCCGCAGGCTGGAACTCGCGCAGGCACTGGTCAGCGCGCCCCGCCTGCTGATGCTGGACGAGCCGACGATCGGTCTCGACCCGATCGCCCGGAGCAGCGTCTGGGAGCACATCAACGCCGTGCGGCAGGCCACCGGCATGACCGTGCTGGTGACGACGCACTACATGGACGAGGCCGAGCAGTACTGCGACCGGGTCGGGCTGATGCACCGGGGCCGCATCCACGCGCTCGGCACCTCCGACGAACTGCGTGGCCAACTGCGTGACCGCCGCCGTACGGAGGCGCGTGAGGCGGGCACGAAGGACGACGGCACCACCCCGACGCTGGAGGACGTCTTCCGCGACGTGGTCGGCCAGGGGCTGGACGAGGAAGGAGGTGACTACAGCGATGTCAGGAGCACCCGACGGACGGCGTCCCGACTCGGCTGAGGCCGTCGATCCCAAGCGGTTCGATCTGCTGCTCGTACCGCCGGCGCCCCGGACGGGCTGGCGGGTACTGCCCGCCAGGGTCGTCGCCATGTGCGTGGTCGAACTCCAGAAGCTGCGCCACGACCGCACCGAGCTGTACACCCGTGCCATCCAGCCCGCCCTCTGGCTGCTGATCTTCGGCGAGACCTTCACCCACATCAGGGCCATCCCCACCGGCGGTATCCCGTACATCGACTTTCTCGCGCCCGGGATCATCGCCCAGTCCGCGATGTTCATCGCGATCTTCTACGGCATCATGATCATCTGGGAGCGGGACGCCGGCATTCTGACCAAACTCCTGGTCACTCCGACGCCGAGATCCGCGCTGATCAGCGGCAAGGCGTTCGCCTCCGGGGTGAAGGCGCTGATCCAGGCGCTCGTCGTGATCGTCATCGCCGCCGCCCTCGGGGTGGGGCTGACCTGGAATCCGCTGAAGCTGCTCGGGGTCGCGGTCGTGGTGGTCCTCGGCTCGGCCTTCTTCTCGTGCCTGTCGATCACGATCGCGGGCATCGTCCTGACCCGGGACCGGCTGATGGGCATCGGCCAGGCCATCACCATGCCGCTCTTCTTCGCCTCGAACGCCCTCTACCCGGTGGCGATCATGCCGGGCTGGCTCCAAGTGGTCAGCAAGATCAACCCACTCAGCTACCAGGTGGACGCGCTGCGCGGGCTGCTGCTGGGCACGCCGTCCCATCTCCTGCTCGATTTCGGGGTGCTGATCTTCGCGGCGCTCGTGGGCATCACCGCGGCGTCGTCGCTGCTGGGCCGGCTGGCGAGATGATCACGCGCGTCGGGCCCGTGCCGCTTCAGCGCGAGTACGCCGCCCGCACCGCGTCCTCGGCCAGCGACAGCGCCTGCGCGCGGGCCAGGCCCAGCCGTCGCGCCTGCTCCGCGTACTCCTGGGCCGCGGCCGCCGCCTTGCGGTCGGCGGCGTCGCCCGCCGCCGCGACGAACGTGCCGTTCCGGCCGCGCGTCTCGATCACCCCGTCCGACTCCAGCGCCCGGTATGCCTTGGCGACGGTGTTCGCCGCGAGGCCGAGTTCCTCGGCGAAGCCGCGTACCGTCGGAAGCTTGTGTCCCACGGGCAGCGCGCCCGAGCGGGCCAGTTCGGAGATCTGGGTGCGCAACTGCTCGTACGGGGCGGCGGCCGCGTCGTCGTCGATGGCGATTCTCAAGGTCACACGGCTGATTGTCCCCCATCCCCCGCGTTCGGCCCCCGTGTTGGCGCCCCGCGTTCCGGGGGCGGAAAAATAAGAGGCGTCCCCGCGCCGGGCCCGCGTAGCGTGCCGCCCCATGACCGTGATCGTTCGTGACTTCCGCCCCGAGGACGCCGCCGCCGTCGTCCGTGTCCGGCGTGCCTCCGTGCAGGCCGCCATCACGACCGAGGAGGCCCTGCACTTCGCCGTGCGAAACGCCCACCCGGACTCGAAGTACCGGATGCTGGTCGCCGAGTACGACGGGGAGGTCGTCGGCACCTCGCATGTCGCGCTCGCGTACGACAGCGACGAACCGGGGGTCGCGCGGCTCAACCCCCATGTGCACCCCGACCACACCGGCAAGGGCGTCGGATCGGCGATCCTGCGGGCCGCCGAGGAACACCTCGCCGCCGAGGGCGCGACCACCTTCTTCAGCTGGGTCAACGATGTCCCGGCGAGCCTCGCCTTCGCCGAACGCCGGGGCTACTCACCGCTGCGTACCGCGCACTTCCAGCGGCTGGACCTGGCGGGAGGCACGCTGCCCGAGCCCCCGGAACTCCCCGCCGGGTACACGCTGGCGACGGCGGCGGACTTCGCCGGCGACCCGCGGCCGGTGTTCGAGGCCGACGCCGAGGCCACGTCGGACGAACCGGGTGACATCAGCATCAACCTCGACGACTACGAGGACTGGCTGAACCACACCTGGCGCCACCCCTGTCTGGACCACGAACTCAGCACCCTCGTGGTCACCGACGGCCGGATCGCGGCCTTCACCGCCGCCCACACGGACGGCGCCACCAGCTATCTGTCGGCCATGACGGGCACGCTGCGCGACCATCGCGGCCGGGGGCTGGCCAAGGCCGCCAAGGTCGACTCCCTGCGCCGCGCCCGCGCGGCCGGTTACACGGACGCGTTCACCAACAACGACGCGGGCAACGGGCCGATGCTGGCGATCAACACCTGGTTCGGCTACGAGATCTGCGCCTCGGAGGTACGCCATGTCCGCAAGCTCTCCTGACGCCGGGCCGGGCACCGCCGACGGGGTCCGGGTGGAGGTGCGCCTGGTGAAGGCGGGCCGTACGAAGATCCGCTACCCCGCCGCCCTGCTCGCCGACGACGGCACCCACCTGGTGGTGCGCGCGCCCTGGGCGGCCCCCGGCGTACGGGACTTCGGCTTCGTACGCTTCGAGCCGGGCGACGTCTTCACCGAGCACTACTGGCGCGACCGGTGGTACGCGGTGAAGGAGGTC
Source organism: Streptomyces sp. NPDC057307 (assembly GCF_042667665.1). Lineage (NCBI taxonomy): Bacteria > Bacillati > Actinomycetota > Actinomycetes > Kitasatosporales > Streptomycetaceae > Streptomyces > Streptomyces sp. NPDC057307. The sequence continues at coordinate 55,181 of NZ_JBHUZM010000028.1, forward strand.
CGTACCGGCGACGGCACGCTCAAGGGCTGGTACTGCGACGTCACACGGCCGACGGTCGTGCACGGCCGCGGGCCCGGTGAACTCCGCTACGAGCTGCTGGTCGAGGACCTGGACCTCGATCTCTGGGCGTCGGCCGACGGCGGGACGGTCCTGCGGCTCGACGAGGACGAGTTCGCGGAGAGCGGTCTCGCCGACCGCGACCCGGTGGCGGCCGACGCGGCGCGCCGCGCGCTGGACGAGCTGGAACTCCTCGTACGCGAGGGCGCGTTCACAACCCTGCTGGGTCGGCCCCTCCCGTCGTAGCGCCCCGGTCCGTCCTGGCCAGCGGGACCGCGCGCGATATGCCGTCCGGGTCGTGGGCGATCGCGTCGGTGTCCTCGTGCCAGTGGATGACGAAGCGCTCCCCCGCCCGGTACGCCTCCAGACCCGCGCGGCAGTACGCGACCATGTCGTCCGGGAGTGCGGAGAGCGGGTGCCAGGAGAGGCCGGAGCACTTCTCCGGCTCCCGGTTGTACGGCTCCCAGGACGCCTGGTCCGTCTCGTACCGCACCTCGAAGAACCAGCCGGTGCGCGGGCGTCCGCCGGGGCCCCGGTGGTGCATGACCAGAGCCGTACGCACGTCCTCGGGGTCCAGTGCGGCGCCGATCTCCTCGGCCGCCTCGCGGATCATCGCGGCGCGGACGTCCTCGCCGTCCTCGACATGGCCCGCCGGGGCGTTCAGCAGGTCGTCCCCGTAGCCCGTGCCGGACCGGCGGGCGAGCAGCACCTCGTCGCCCCTGCGCAGGATCAGATGGACGTCGACCACTTCCGTGTGGCGACGGCTCTGCGCGGCGTGGGCGATCAACGCGTACCGCTCGTCGTCGACGGCGCGGCCCCAGAGCGCGGCGTCGGCCGAGAGGTGCTCGTGCTGGACGCGCTCGACGAGCGGGGCGACGGACATCGTGACGCGGGTCGCCGGCAGTCCGGCGCCGGCCCAGACGCCTTCGATCAGCATCAGCCGCCCGCCGGGCCGCAGCAGCGACAGCCAGTGGGCCAGGGCCCGGTCCGGATCGGGCAGCAGCCAGAGGACATGACGGGCCATGATCACGTCGAACGTCCGCTCCCCCACGGGCGGTCGGGCGGCGTCACCGACCAGCACCTCCGTGTCCGTGCCCGACAGCTTGGCCCTGGCGAGTCCGACCATGCGCGGCGAGAGGTCGACCGCGGTGACGCGATGGCCCTGTTCGGTGGCGAGAAGGGCGAGGCTGCCGGTGCCGCAGCCGAGGTCGAGCACCCGGGAAGGCTCCGCGGGCAGCCAGCCGGTGAGCTTGGCGGCCCACGCCTTGCGCACGGACGGGTCGAGCAGCCCGTGGTCGGGCTCCTCGTCGAAGGAGTCTGCGGCGTCGTCCCAGTCGATCGCGGTCATACGACGATGGTCGCATCCGCCACCGACAGTGCGGACCGGAGGGCGCTCGGTCACGGGCGGGCGGGACCGGTTCGTCCTCAATCGTGGAAAGGGCCGTGATCGCCGGAAGGGCCGCGGCTGTCCACGAGGGGGACGGCCGCGGCCCGACAGGCCGACTACGCCGGGACCTTGGGCTCCTCGTCCTTCTTCCGGCGGGCGGGCAGCAGCTTGCGCACCAGGGGCCAGCAGACGATCAGCACGATCACCGCGTAGACGGTCACCGAGAAGGGCGTGTCGATCAGGCCGGAGACACTTCCGTCGCTGATCTGGAGCGCCCTGCGCATCTGCTGCTCGGCGGCCGGGCCGAGGATGACACCGATGACGGCCGGCAGCACCGGCAGACCGTAGCGCCGCATGCCGAACCCGATCAGGCCGATGATCAGCAGGATCACCAGGTCGAGCGCCTCTCCGCCGACCGCGTACGCGCCGACGGCGGCGAAGAAGAGGATGCCCGCGTAGAGGTAGGGGCGTGGGATGCGCAGCAGCTTCACCCACACCGGGGCGAGCGGCAGGTTCAGTGCCAGCAGCAGCACCATGCCGACGAACAGCGACGCGATCAGGCCCCACACCAGCTCCGACTCCCGCTCGAACAGCAGCGGTCCGGGCTGGATGCCGTACTGCTGGAACGCGGCCAGCATCACGGCGGCGACGGCGGTCGTCGGCAGTCCGAGGGTCAGCATCGACACGAGCGTTCCGGCGGCCGACGCGGACGCGGCCGACTCGGGTCCGGCGACACCCTCGATGGCGCCCTTGCCGAACTCCTTCTTGTGCTTGGACAGCCGCTTCTCGGTGACGTAACTGAGGAAGGTGGGGATCTCCGCGCCGCCGGCCGGGATCGCGCCGAACGGGAAGCCGATGAGCGGCCCGCGCAGCCACGGCTTCCAGGTGCGCCGTACGTCGTCCTTGCCCAGCCACGGGCGGCCGACCGGGACCGGCTCGCCCGAGGAGCGGCGCAGGTGCGCGGCGACCCACAGGGCCTCGCCGATCGCGAAGAGACCGACGGCGACGATCACGACGTCGATGCCGTCCGCGAGTTGGAGCGTGCCGAAGGTGAGGCGCTGCTGACCGGTCATCTGGTCCAGGCCGACCAGGCCGATGGTGAGGCCGATGAGCAGCGAGGCGAGTCCGCGGATCCGGGACGAGCCGAGGACCGAGGTGACGGCGATGAACGCCAGCACCATGATGGCGAAGTAGTCGGGCGCGCCGATGTCGACGGCGAGGGAGGCGACGGTCGGGGCGAGGAGGACCAGCAGGATCGTGCCGATCATGCCGCCGACGAAGTGGCCGCCCGCCGCCGCGGCGAGCGCTTGCGCGCCGCGTCCCGCCTTGGCCATCGGGTTGCCCTCGATGGCGGCGACGACCGCCGCGCTCTCACCGGGGGTGTTGAGCAGGATCGAGGTGGTGGAGCCGCCGAACATGGCGCCGTAGTAGATGCCGGCGAACATGATGAACGCGCCGGTCGGCTCCAGGCCGTAGGTGACGGGAAGCAGCAGGGCGACGGCCATGGCCGGGCCGATGCCGGGCAGGACGCCGATCGCGGTGCCGAGCAGCACGCCGATCGCGGCCCAGAGCAGGTTGATCGGCGTGAGCGCCGTACCGAAGCCGTCGATCAGGGAGTTGAGGGAGTCCATGGTCTAGATCACTCCCATCAGGGGGCCACCGGGGAGGGGGACACCGAGCAGGTTGTTGAAGATGAAGTAGGTGACGAGGGAGAGGCCCGCCGCGATGAGCGGATCGCGCTGGAGGTGGCGGCTGCCGAGCGCGTACGCGGAGCCCCAGAAGAGCAGCGCCCCGGAGATGGGGAAGCCGAGGGGGCCGATGAGTACGGCGTTGCCGAGGAAGACCCCGGCGAGCAGCAGCACGGTGCGCCAGTCGCTCGGTTCGGTGAGGTCGATGTCCTCGCCGCCCTCGGCCTCGCCCCGGCCGCCGCGCAGGACGTCGAGGCTGAGGAGCACGGCGACGACGAGCAGACCGATGCCGACGACGATCGGCACGGTCTTGGGGCCGACCGGGCCGCGCTGGGTGATGTCGACGTCCATGGTCAGGGCATCGGTGAGGACGAGGATGCCGAGGACGAGCAGCATGAGGCCGACGCCGAGTTCGGAGTGCTCGCGCAGCCAGGAGGTGCCGCGGGACGCGGGGGTCCCGGGGGTCACGGGCCCGGAGGTCTCCTCCTTGGGAGGCGTGCCGGGCGGGGTGCCGGGAGGCGTGTTGGGAGGGGTGTTCGGGTGGGTGGTCACAGTCCGAGCTCCTTCAGGACGGATTCCACGCGCTTGTCCTCGGCGGCGAGGAAGTCGCCGAATTTCTCACCGGTGAGGAAGGCGTCGTCCCAGCCGTTCTTCTTCAGCGAGTCCTTCCACTGAGGTGAGGCGTGCAGCTCCTCGAAGAAGGCGATGAGCTTGTCGCGCTCGGCGTCGGAGAGTCCGGGCGGCGCGACGACGCCGCGCCAGTTGGTGAAGTCGGTGTCCAGACCCGCCTCGCGGAGGGTGGGCGCGTCCATGCCGGGGGTCCGCTCGGGGCCGGTGACGGCCAGCAGGCGCAGCTCGCCCGCCTCGATCTGGTCGCGGTACTCACCGAGACCGGAGACGCCGAAGGCGACCTTGTTACCGAGGATGGAGGCGAGGAGTTCGCCGCCGCCGTCGAAGGGGACGTAGTTGACGGTCTTCGGCGCGATCCCGGCGGCCCGCGCCATCAGCATGGGCGCGAGGTGGTCGGGTCCGCCGGGCGACGAACCGCCGCCGACGGGCAGCTTGGCCGGGTCCTTCTTCCATGCCGTGAGCAGGTCGTCGATCGTCTTGTACGGGGAGTCCTTGCCGACGACGACGATGTCGGTCTCCTCGCTGATGCGGGCGATCGGCGTCGTGTCTGCGAGGGTCTCGTGCGAGTTGTTGGTCCGTACGGCGCCGACGACGCCGAGGCCCATGGAGACCGCGAGCTTGCCGTTGCCGTGCTCGCTGACGGCGCGGGCGAGACCGACGGTGCCGCCGGCTCCCGGCAGGTTGAAGACCTCGATATTGTGGTTGAGTTCGGCGTCCTCGGCGTTCTTGGCCATGGTGCGGGCGGTGATGTCGTAACCGCCGCCCGGTGTGTTCGGGACCATGAAGCGCAGGCCGGGTATCTGTGTACCGGTGTCGCCGCCACTGCCCACGGAAAGCAGCGGCGGACCCACCAGCACCAGCAGCGCGGCCCCGAGGAGGGCGAGGGGAGTGCGGAATCGCACGTGTGCCGCCTTTCAGGGAAGCAAGTCGTAGGGCAGTGAGGTGGCCCACATGTTGCCTCCGCGTTAAGAAGCTGTCTCTCTTCCGGAATCAACGGACGTTGTGGTCGTTGCGGTCGCGGCTTAGCGTGACGGCGTGACAAAAGTGCTGGTGGTGGACGACGACTTCATGGTCGCGAAACTGCACAGCCGCTATGTGTCCGCTATGGACGGTTTTGAGGTCGTCGGTGTGGCGCACAGCGGTGCCGAAGCGCTGCGCGCGGCGGAGCGGAACCGACCTGACCTGGTACTTCTCGATATCTATCTGCCCGACATGGACGGGATAGCCGTGCTGCGCGAGCTGCGGGCGGCGGAGGAGCGGGACGCGACCCGTACGAGCGTGGACGCCCTGTTCATCACGGCGGCGCGGGACGCTGGCGTCATCCGCGCGGCGCTGCGGGCGGGGGCGCTGCACTATCTGATCAAGCCGTTCAGCCAGTCGGCGCTCCAGGAGCAGCTACGGCACGTGGCGTCGCTGCGGACCCGGCTGGACCGGCTGGGCGAGGCGCGCCAGGAGGACGTCGACCAGATCTTCGGTACGCGCCCGCCGGGCTCCCGTGAGCTGCCGAAGGGGCTGGCCGCGCACACGGCGGAGCTGGTCGAGCGCACGCTGCGCCGCCACGCGGAGGGGCTTTCGGCGACGCAGTGCGCGGACGAGGGGGCGCTGTCGCGGGTGAGCGCGCGGCGCTATCTGGAGTACTTCGCCGACACGGGCCGCGCGGAGGTCACACTCCGGTACGGCGGAACGGGCCGCCCGGAGCGGCGCTACCGCTGGGTGGGGTGAGGGGCCCCGCCCGTCCGGGTGACGGGGCCCCGCCCGGCTACGCGTCGGTGAAGGACGCGGCTGCCGCCGCCGACAGCGCGGTCACCTCGTCGGCGGCCTTCTTCGCCCGGCCGGTGAGGCGCCAGGTGACCACGCGCCCCATCACCGAGGGGCTCGGCGGGAAGACCCCGAGCTGGCCCAGCATCGTGAGGTCGTCCCTGAGCGCCTCGTGACGCACGACCTCGCCGTCCCGCACCGTCACCACATGCAGCTGCTCGAAGTCGATCTCGCGCCCCGTGGGCGGGATCGCCCGGTCGAGCCCGCCGTTCCGGAAGCGTACGAACGGGCCCGTGTGCGTGCCGCGCATCCGCAGCAGGAGCCACACCTTGTCGTCCTTCGACGCCGAGTCGGTGACGGGGAACCGCAGTTCGCTGAACGCGGACCGCATCCACGCCCCGGACGCCAGCGTCCCGGCGGGTCCCGGAATCGAGCAGGCGGCGGGCGAGACAGCGGCCTCGCGGTTGTGGTTGTCGGCGGCGACCACCCGCCCCGCCAGGGCCGCGTCGCCTGTCTCCAGTACGCGGAACAGGGCTGCGGCCACTTCGAAGGAGTCCATCGCGGGGTCTCTCTTTTCACTCGCGGAACGGGGTTGTCCCGGGCGTGGAGTGTGCCAGGGAAGGGGCCGACCCTCGTCGCACCGCACCGGTACCAAGGTCACCCCGCGGTAGACCTTCGGCCGAGGCCCCGGCGGCCCCGCGCTCGGCACAGTGGTGCGCACACACAAGGAACACGGGGAGGCGCGGTGCGGGGCAACGGGATCAACCGGGCGCAGTTTCTGGGCGGGGCGGCGGCCGTCGGAGTCGCGGGCGTGGCGGGGGCGTTCGCGGCGGGGCGGGCGCGGGCCGTGGAGGAGCCGGCGCCCCGGCGTGGCCGGCCCGGCGCCGGTGTGACGCATCGGGGGGTCATGTACGAGGTCATGACGGGTGAGAGCCCGGCGACCGGCTGGCACGCCGGCCGGATGCGCGCGGACATGCGGGCCATCAGGGACGACCTGCACGCCGACACCGTCTCCGTCTTCGGCGACGGCGTCGAACGGCTGGGGGCCACCGCGGCGGAGGCGGCGGAGCGCGGGCTGAACGTCTGGCTCCAGCCGCGCCTCGGCGACCGCCCCGAGCGGGAGATCCTGGACCATCTGGCGGAGACCGGCGAGCACGCCGAGCGGCTGCGCCGCCAGGGAGCCGACGTCCATCTCAGCGTCGGCTGCGAGTTCGTGCTGTACGTGCCCGGCATCGTGCCGGGCGCCGACGCCCTGGAGCGGATCAAGAACCTCCTCGCGGGCACCTACGACCGGCAGTTGGCGCGGCGTCGGCTGACCGCCTTCATCGCTCGCGCGGCGAAGGTCGGCCGGTCCGTCTTCCACGGCCGGCTGACGTACGGCGCGGCGCACGAGGACCGGGTCGACTGGGACCTGTTCGATGTCGTGAGCGTCAACTACTACTCGTACTTCCCGCGCAGGGCCGACCACATCGCGGAGTTGACGCCCTACCTCCGCCACCGCAAACCGGTCGCGATCACCGAGTGCGGCACCTGCACGTATGCCGGCGCCCCGGAGGCGGGCGGCATGGGGTGGGACGTCGTCGACTACGAGAAGGGCGAGATCAAGGGGAACCTGGTCCGCAGCGAGCGGACCCAGGCCGCGTACCTCGGCGACGTGCTCGACGTCTTCGAGTCGATGAATCTGTACGCGTCGCTGGTCTACCACCTCGTCATGCCCGACGCGCAGCACCGCCCGGGCGACCCGCGCCACGATCTGGACATGGCGAGCTACAGCCTCACCAAGACCCTCAAGGACGATCCGGACGACCCGGATTCCGACTGGCACTGGGAGCCGAAGGAGTCCTTCCACGCCGTGGCGCGCCACTACGGCCGCCGGCGGGGGTGATCCCGGGTCACCCGCCCGACTGGATGTCCCCCCGGGTCGACGACGTGATGGCGTCACCGTGGGCGAAGTCGCCCGGCGGGATGCCCGGATGGTGCCCGTCCCCGTCGGCGGGCACCGGCACGGCCGCCGCCGGGCCGAGCGTGAGCCGGGAGACGATGCGGTAGCGGTCGCCCCGGTACAGCGAGTGGACGTACTCGACGGGGCGGCCGGTAGTGTCCGAGGTCAGCCGCTCGAAGAGCAGCGCCGGGGAGAGTTCGGGTACGTCGAGGAGCCGCGCCTCCGCGCGGGTGACGACGGTCGGCTCGATGGCCTGTACGGCCTCGTGGACGTGCACCCCGTGCGTGTCCCGCAGATGCTCGTAGAGATCGCCGCTCTCCAGTTCCTGGGCCGTCAGGCCGGGGGCGAGCGCGGCCCGCAGATGCAGATGCTCGATCGCCATGGGGGCGCCGTCGACCAGCCGCAGCCGGGCGACGTAGAGGATGTCCTCGGCGGGTGACATACGGAGCTTGCGGCCGACCCGGGCGCCGGCCTGGTGGGTGGTGAACTCCAGCAGCCGGCTCGACCATGTGCCCGCCGCCCGCGGCACGGTCAGGGTGAGGTCCGCGGAGACCAGTTCCTGGGTGATCTTCGCGGGAGCGACGAACATGCCGCGGCCGTGTTCGCGGACGAGCAGCCCCGCGGCCACCAGTTCGTCGATCGCCGAGCGCACGGTGGGCCGCGACACTTCGAGCAGCGCGCACAGGGCGCGTTCGGACGGGATGGCGTCCCCGGGGTTGCGCGACTCGATCAGCTCCAGGACGGCGTCACGGGCCCGCTCCCGTTTGAGCACCGTCCCGGGTACCTCGGCATCCATGGTGTCCCCCACCGGATTCAACAGACCTACCAGGCTTACCAATTCATCCAACCAGTACCTCAACTCGGCTGACTGGTCAGGTCAAGTGTAACCGCAGCTCCGGGAAGTGACAGCGCCTCAATTCCTGGCGAGATCACCAAATCCCGTTGCTTCACAGGGGGTTGACGGTCTCATTGGTCTATGCCACCTTCATCCAGCATCAAGAGGTGAGCTGTCCAGTGGGCCCCACTGGTCAGGTGGTCAGGTCTTGCTCTCTCCGAGGTGAATCGTGAAGCACCGCTTGCTCGCGGGTGGCTCCGTGCTGGTCGTGGCCGCCGTACTCAGTGCCTGCAGTACCTCCTCCGACTCCGCCGACGAGAGTGGCGACGGACGGACGACGGTCGACGTCTGGCTGATGCGGGACAGCGTCTCGGACGCGTTCCGACAGGAGTTCGTCAAGGGTTTCGAGGCCGCGCACCCGAAGATCCGGGCCAAGGTCCAGATCCAGGAGTGGGACGGCATCGGCGAGAGGATCACCGCCGCCCTCGCCAGCAACGACGCGCCCGATGTGATCGAGGTGGGCAACACCCAGGTCGCGCAGTTCGCGGCGAGCGGCGGCCTGCTCGATCTCAGCGACAGCGAAGGGGAGTTGAAGGGCGGGGACTGGCTGAAGGGTCTCGCCGAGCCGGGTGCGTACGAGGGGAAGCAGTACGGCATCCCGTACTACGCGGCGAACCGGGTCGTCGTCTACCGCACCGATCTCTTCGAGGCGGCGGGCGTCGACGCCGCCGCGATCAAGACCCGCGAGCAGTGGATCGAGGCGACCACCAAGCTCAACAAGGGGGATACGCAGGGCATTTATCTGCCCGGTCAGCTGTGGTACGCGCTGGGCGGCTTCATCTGGGACGAGGGCGGCGACTTCGCCACCGAGTCCGGCGGCGAGTGGAAGGGCGCGCTGGACACGCCGGAGGCGCTGCGCGGCATGGAGTTCTACAAACAGCTCCAGGCGCTCGGCAAGGGCCCGAAGGACTCCGACGAGGACGATCCGCCGCAGGCCGAGGTGATGGCGAAGGGGCAGGTGGCGCAGATCCTCGCTACCCCGGGCCTGGCCAAGGCCGTCGTCGAGAACAACGCCCGGCTCAAGGACAAGCTGGGCTTCTTCCCGATCCCCGGCAAGACCGCCGCCGCTCCGGGCGCCGTCTTCACCGGCGGCTCCGACCTGGTGATCCCGGCCGCGGCCGGCTCCCCGGACGAGGCGCTGACGTTCGTCAAGGAACTGACGGGCGACGCCTGGCAGAAGAAGCTCGCCGTGGCCATGAGTTATGTGCCGAACCGGACCACGCTGGCCTCCGCCGTCGCGGCCGACCCGGGCGCCGCCGCGATGGCGGTCGGCGCGGCGAACGGGCACGCGACGCCCAACACCCCCGGCTGGGCCGCGGTGGAGGCCGAGAATCCGATCAAGGACTACATGACCGCGGTCCTCGTCGGCGGAGACGCCGCGAAGGAGGCGGCGAAGGCGTCGCAGGACATCACCAGGGCCATGAACGCCAACTCCGGCTCCTGACTCCCTGCTCCTGACTTCTGGCTTCTGGCTCGTGGCTTCTGGCTCCTTCGGGCGAGATCCCGGCGAGAAGCGCGCCACCGAGTCCAGCGAGAAGTGCTCCCCCGCGAGGTACTCCACCGAGAGGAGTCGCCGTGCCGGTCATCCGTGAGCGGACCGCACCACGCGCCCCCCAGCACCGGCCGGCCCCCGGCCCCCCGGCCGGACCCCCGAAGCGGCGGCGCTCCCGCCCGTCGCACAGCCTCTGGCCGTACGCCCTGATCGCACCCGCGATCGCCGGCATGCTCTATCTGCTCGTCTACCCGCTGCTACGGGCCGTGCTGATCTCGCTCCAGGACTTCGGACTCCGCCAACTCATCGCCGGGGACGCCGAGTTCGTGGGGCTGCGGAACTACCGGACGCTGCTGTCCGATCCGCGGTTCTGGGACGTGGTCGGCCGCACCTTCCTCTTCATGGCGGTCAACGTCGTCCTGATCATGGTGCTCGCCACGCTGGTCGCGCTGATGACCGAACGGCTGGCGAAGGCGGGCCGCACGGTGGTCCTCAGCTCGCTGGTGCTCGCCTGGGCGATGCCGGTCGTCGCGGCCACCACCGTGTTCCAGTGGCTGTTCCACTCCGAGTTCGGCATCGTCAACCGGTCCCTCACCTCGCTGGGCTTCGACTCGTTCGACCGCTACCCGTGGTTCGCCGACGGGACCGCCGCCTTCGTCATCCTCGTCCTGCTGATCGTCTGGCAGTCCGTGCCGTTCGCCGCGATCACCCTCTACTCGGCGCTCACCACCGTCCCCACCGAGCTGTACGAGTCGGCCCGGCTGGACGGGGCCTCGGGTGCCCGGATCTTCCGCTCGGTCACCTTCCCGATGCTCCGGCCGATCTTCCTGCTGGTGTTCTCGCTGGAGGTGATCTGGACGTTCAAGGCGTTCGTCCAGATCTGGGTGATGACCCGCGGCGGGCCGGGCGACGCCACGACGATCCTGCCCGTGTACGCGGTCCAGACCGCGCTCTCCAGCCAGCGCTACGACCTGGGCTCCGCGGCGTCGATGCTCACCGTGGTCCTGATGTCCGGGGTCCTCGTCCTCTACTTCCGTCAGATGCTCCGCCAGGAGGACGAGTCACGATGACCTTGCTACGCCCCCGAGTCCGCCGGCTCCCGCTGAACGCCGCCGCCGTGGTGACGGTCGTGGTGTGCCTGTTCCCCGTGTACTGGATGATCTCCACCGCCTTCAAGCCGTCCCGGGACATCCAGTCGGCCGATCCGCGACTGGTGCCGGACACCTGGACGCTGGACCACTTCCGCCGAGCCGTGGGAGCCGACGGCTTCGAACTCTTCTGGCGCAACAGTGTTCTGGTCACGCTCGGCGCGGTGCTGCTGTCGCTCCTGGTGGCGCTCGGGGCGGCGTACGCCGTCGCCCGGATGAGATGGAGGGGCCGGCGTCAGTTCATGCTGATGGTCTTCATCGCCCAGATGGCGCCCTGGGAATCGCTGATCATCCCCATCTACATCATCTCCCGCGACACCAACATGCTCGACCGGCTGCCGACCCTGACCCTGGTCTACTTCATGATCACGCTGCCGTTCACGATCGTGGTGCTCCGGGGCTTCATCGGGACCATTCCGCCCGAGCTGGAGGAGGCGGCGCAGGTCGACGGCTGCACCAGGACGGGCGCGTTCCGGCGGGTGGCCCTGCCGCTGCTCATGCCCGGTCTGATGGCGACCTCGCTCTTCGGCTTCATCACCGCGTGGAACGAGTTCGCCTACGCCAACTTCCTGATCATCAAGGAGCAGGACAACCGCACCCTGCCGGTCTGGCTCTCGTCCTTCCAGAACACGTTCGGCACCGACTGGGGCGCCACCATGGCCGCCTCGACGCTCTTCGCCCTGCCCGCGTTGGTGATCTTCCTGTTGCTCCAGCGCCATGTCACCTCCGGCTTCGCGGCCGGCGCCGTGAAGGGCTGAGCCGCGCGGAGCATCCGTCGGCCCACCCCGCGCACCTTTCCGAGATCCGAACTCCCGGAGGCCACCGCCGTGTCAGCGTCACACCCCGAACCCGCCCTCGTCCCCCGGCCCCGCAAGGTCTCGCCCCGCCCCGGCCGTTTCACCCTCGACCGGCGCACCTCCCTGCGCTCACTGCCCGGCACAGAGGCGGCGTCGGACCTCCTGCGCACCCTGCTCACCCCGGCCACCGGACTGCCGCTCACCGCCTCGCCCGACGGCCGGATCGTGCTGACGCTCGACCCGCGCCTCAGCGGTCTCGGCGAGGAGGGGTACGGGATCACCGTCGGCCCGCAGGCGTTGCTGCTGCGCGCGGCACAGCCCACCGGCCTGCTCCGGGGCGTCCAGACGATCCGTCAACTGCTGCCCGCCGAGGCCCTGTCGGGCGAAATGCGGGGCGGCTCCTGGGAGCTGCCCTGCGTCGAGATCAGCGATGTGCCCACGCACCCCTGGCGCGGGGCGATGCTGGATGTCGCCCGGCACTTCCAGCCCGTGTCGTATCTGCGCAGATATGTGGACCTGCTCGCGTTCCACAAGCTCAACACCCTCCATCTGCATCTCACGGACGACCAGGGCTGGCGCATGCCGGTCGACGCCTACCCCCGGCTGACCTCGGTCGGCGGCCACCGGAGCGAGTCCATGACCTGGCCGCCGGGCCAGGGCGGCGACAGCTTCGACGGCGTCCCGCACTCGGGGACGTACACCAAGGCGGAACTGCGCTCCCTGGTGCGCTACGCGGCGGAGCGCGGCGTGAGCGTCGTGCCGGAGATCGAGATGCCCGGCCATGTGCGCGCGGCCCTCGCCGCCTACCCCGAGCTGGGCAACCACCCGGAGCGAAGGCTCGACGTGTGGACCAGGTGGGGCGTCTGCGACACCGTGCTCGGCGTCCACGACCGGGCCCTCGACTTCTGCCGGGCGGTGCTGGAGGAGGTCATGGACGTCTTCCCGTCCCCGTACATCCATATCGGCGGCGAGGAGTGCCCGACCACCGAGTGGGAGAACAGCCCGGTGGCGCGTGCCCGCGCGGCGGCCGAAGGGCTCGACGGGCCGGCGGCGCTGCACGGCTGGTTCATGGGCCGCATCGGCGCGTTCCTGGTGGAGCGGGGCCGCAGGCCCGTCGGCTGGGCCGAGACGGGGACCGAACTGCCCCTGGACTTCACGGTGATGACCTGGCGCGATCCGGCGCACGCCCTGGCCGCCGCCCGGCGCGGCCACCAGGTCGTGACCGCGCATCACCGGGCCACCTATCTCGACTACGCCCAGTCCACCGAGCCGTGCGAGCCGCTCGGTCAGCCCGGCGACCCCGTCGGGCTGCGCGCGGTCCACGGGAACGAACCGGTGCCGGGCGACTGGGAGGCCGAGGAGACCGCTCAAGTCCTCGGTACCCAGGCGCAGTTGTGGACCGAGTACGTGAAGACTCCCGACCGGATCGAGTACCTCAGCTATCCCCGCCTGTGCGCCCTCGCCGACCGCGCCTGGTCCGGCGGGCGCAGCGACTGGGCCGGTTTCGTCGAGCGGCTGCGCCGGCACACCGCCCGGCTGGACGCCCTCGGTGTCCCCTACCGCCCGCTCACCCCCCGGTCCCTCATGACCATCCCCGCAGGTACGGCGCCACCCCGTCCGTAATTCCTCCCTCCCCCACCACCGTTCCGGAGAGGAACACCCATGCGTCCCATGAGGAAACTCACCAAGAGCCGTGTCCGCGCGGCGGCCGCCGCCGCTGTCACGGTGGCCCTGAGCTGTACGGCGCTGGCGGCGATGCCCGCGTCCGCCGGGGCCGCGTCGGCGGCCGACGGGCTCGTCGTCCAGTACCGTACGAGCGCCGCCGGGGCGACCGCCGACCAGAGCGAACCCTGGCTGAAGGTACGCAACAACGGCAGCGCCGCCGTACGGCTGAGCGACGTCAAGGTGCGGTACTACTTCAAGGCCGATTCGGCGTCCGCCGCCTACCGGTTCGCCTGCTCCTGGGCCGTGAAGGGCTGCGCCAACATCACCGGCACCTTCGGGACACCCGCCAACCCGACCGCCACCGCCGACCGGTATCTGGAGATCGCGTTCACGGCGGGGGCGGGCACCCTGGCCCCCGGCGCGGACACCGGCGACATGCAGCTGCGTTTCCATCAGACGAACTGGCAGCCGCTGGGGCAGAGCGACGACTACTCCTTCGGCCGGGAGCGCGCCACGTACGGCGACTGGTCCCGGATCACGGCGCACATCGGCGGCGCGACGGTCTGGGGCGAGGCACCCGGCGGCAACGGCCCGACCGACCCCACGGACCCGACCGACCCGACCGATCCGGCCGAGGGGCCCACCCTGTTCGACGACTTCAACTACAGCGGCCACAGCGATCCGAGGATCGCCGCGAACGGCTGGAGCGTCCGCGCGAACTCCGGCGGTCCGGGGGTGCCCGGCGCCAACTGGGTACCGGAGAATGTCACGTTCGCCAGTCAGAGCGGCAACTCGGTGATGAACCTGGAGACTTCGACCGCCGGGACGGCCGCGTCCACGGAGCAGACGGAGATCCTCACCCGGTCCATGAAGTTCCGCAACGGGACGTACGCGGCGCGCGTGAAGTTCAGCGACGCGCCCAGGTCCGGCCCGGACGGGGACCGTCTCGTCCAGACGTTCTTCACCATCAACGACCTGAAGGCGCCGATGGCGGACGACTACGCGGAGTACGACTTCGAGTATCTGCCGAACGGCGGCTGGGGCGAGCCCGCCAACATCCTCTACACCACCTCGTGGGAGACCTACCGCCCCGACCCGTGGGAGGCCGTCAACCAGCACAGCGAGGCCCGGCAGAGCTACGCCGGCTGGCACGACCTGGTGGTGACCATCGACAACGACGCCATCACGTACTACGTCGACGGGCAGCACTTCGGGACGCACGGGGCGGCGTATCTGCCGGAGCGGCCGATGTCGATCAACTTCAACCAGTGGCTGATCGATCTGGCGGGCCAGACCAGCACCACGCCGCGCTCGTACGACCAGCAGGTGGACTACGTGCTGCATGTGAAGGACCAGGTCCTCAGCCCGGCCCAGGTGGGCACGCTGGTGAACGGGTACCGGGCGGCGGGCACGACGTTCGAGGACACGGTGCCGAACGTCTGACGGGCCGGGTCCGGCCGGTTCAGTCTCAGCGCTCGCTTAGCGTCGCCTTAAGCGGACCATAAGGATCCTCTTCACCCCGTCCCAGCAGGCCGTTCCGGGGTTTCGAGGGGCTAGCTTGCTGAGGGCCGGAGCGGGACGCCCACCGGTGGCGCCGTGTGCAACGGAGGTCACGCCACCGGGAGTTCGTCCCGCTCCGCTCCCCCTCGCCTGTGCCGCTCAGAAGGAGAACGCATCCATGACCGCTCGCCGTAGGACCACCGGAATCGTCGTGCTGGGCGTCGCGCCGCTCGCGCTCGTCGGGCTCGCGGCCGTCCCGGCCGCCGCCCACGGCTCGATGACGAACCCGGTCAGCCGCGTGTCGGCCTGCTTCGCCGAGGGGCCCGAGAATCCGCGGTCGGCCGCCTGCAAGGCGGCGGTCGCGTCCAGCGGGACGCAGGCGTTCTACGACTGGAACGAGGTCAACATCGCGAACGCGGCGGGCAACCACCGGTCGCTCGTCCCGGACGGCAAGCTCTGCTCGGCCGGCCGCGACAAGTACAAGGGGCTCGACCTGCCGCGCGGCGACTGGCCCTCGTCGCCGTTCACGGCGGGCAACCGCACCTTCACCTACAAGGCCACCGCCCCGCACAAGGGGTCCTTCGAGCTGTACATCACCAAGGACGGCTACGACGCGGGCCGGCCGCTGAAGTGGTCCGACCTGGAGGACAAGCCGTTCGCCAAGGTCACCGACCCGAAGCTGGAGAACGGCGCGTACGTCTTCAACGGCATCGTCCCCAACAAGTCGGGCCGCCACCTGATCTACTCGATCTGGCAGCGCTCGGACAGCCCCGAGGCGTTCTACACCTGCTCCGACGTGGTCTTCGGCGCCGACAACGGCGGTTCGGCCGCCGCTCCCGAGGCGTCCGCCCCCTCCGAGGCCGATGTCGAGGAGGGTGCGTCCAAGTCCACCGTCGACCACAACGGACACGGCGGCGACAGCCCGGACGAGGACGGGGCGGCCGAGGTGAAGGACGCCGCGAAGGACGCCGGTGGTTACGAGGAGCCCGCCGCCGCGCCCGAGGCCAACGCCCCCGAAGCGAAGGGCGCCGAGGCGAAGGACGCCGGCCCGGCCGCCCAGCAGCCGGCGGGTGGTTCGGAGAACCTCGCCGAGACCGGTGGCGACAGCACCACGCCGTACATCGCGGCGGGTGGCGCGGCGATCCTCGCCGCGGGCGCGGCCGTGCTGTTCGGTACGGTCCGCCGCAGGGCCCAGCCCGCGGGCGGCCGGCACAGCCGCTGACGTACGGCTTCCGCGGGGCTCCGGGCCGACGACC
>NZ_JBHUZM010000029.1:0-70987 GCF_042667665.1 Streptomyces sp. NPDC057307
CCCTCCGCCTCTACAGGCGGAGGGCGTTCGCGCTTGTACGGAGGCAGCTCCCCCCGCCCGTCAACCACGGCGCAACTTTGGGACGTCCCACCGTTGCGACACTCCTGCCTGTCACGCTACCGTCACCATGCGTCGCAACCGGACCGGCCAACTCGGCAGGTCGGGCCCGTGGCGACGTACCTCTCCCTGCCCTTGGCCCGGCCGGGGAGAGACCGAAAGGTTGTCCCCGTCCGGCCGCCCGTCATGCCGGCGGCAGGCGGGGACAACCCCGCATCCCAAGCGACGGCGGAAGGCCCACCCATGTACCAGCCCGCAGCTTCGCCATGCCCGGACACCGAAATCCGCTACTGGTACGAGCACGTCACGTACCGTTCGCTCACCGCCGCGGGCTCGGACATCGACAAGATCGAACACCACTCCGCCCGCACCCCCGCCGAGGCAATCCGCCAGATCCGGCTGTCCGTCCGCGCCCTCACCCCCACGCTCCCACCCGAAGAGCGCAAGCGCGCCCTCAGTTGGGCCCAAGGCGGCGGCTGCGTCGGTGCCGTCGCCGCGCTGCACCGGGGTGAACCCTGCGGGTTCTCGCTCAGCGGGCGCAGCGCCTGGCTGGAGTGGACCGTCCACCCGTACCACCTGTTCCAGCCGCCGGAAGCCCGCCGACTCCCCCTCGTACCGCGCTGAACGCAACCCACACACCACAACACTCACAGAACGCGAGCAACCAACCATGACGAACCCCGCCAACACCCCCGCCAACATCAACTGGCAGAAGTCCTCGTACTCGGGACACGACGGCGAGATCAAGTGCGTCGAACTGGCCCAGGTCAACGGCCAGATCCTCCTCCGCGAGAGCGACGCACCGGACACGATCGTCACCACCGACCGCGACAAGTTGCGCGCCTTCCTCCTCGGCGTGAAGGCCGGCGAGTTCGACCACCTGATCTGACAGCACCCCTCACTCGCACGGCCTCCGAGGTACGCGACCCCAACTGGTCGTCAGCCGAAGGACGCTCTGGCCCGTCGAAGGCGGTCCGCAGGGTCCAAGCCCCGGCCGAGTCGCATGAGTACAAGAAGGCACAAGGCTCGGCGGACGGCGCTCACACCTACGACACCACCGCCATCTGACGAAGCTGCCCGCAGGAGCGACTCGACCCGGACGTTCGGACTTGGAGGGCTCGTGCTCACGCTTCGGCTCACCCCCTGCGCCGACGACACGTGGCAGTGGCGCTCCGGTCGCTACGTAACCGGAGATCAGCGAGGAAAGATCGCCCCGCTCGCGCACCCGATGGTCGAGCAGCTCGCCGTGACGGACGGGCGCCGTACTCTTCTGGTGGTGCGCGAGCGTGTGGCCGGGCAGCCGCCGTGTGAGCCGGACGTACGGCCCACAACGGTCGGCGAATACGGTTCCTACAAGCGGTCCGGGACCGAGGCGGCGAAGCGGTCCGGCAGTTCCTCGATCCGCTCCGCAGGGCGTCCCATCAGGTACATGGGGCCGTGGGTCTTCCGCATCATGTGGATCACGGTGAAACCCTGGCGCTCGTAGTAGGCCACCAGGCCGTCGAAGCGGCAGCCTCTGCGTACCCACGCAGCGCCCGCCCGGAAGGCCCGGTCCACTGCCCACAAGGCGATGAGTGTTCCCGGCTTCCACCGGCTGAACGACGGGTCCGTGATCGTCGTGTACAGGTACAGCGATGACTCGGCCAGCTCCGCCGGCGTCCATGCCATCGGGGGAGTGGAGTCCGTCAACGTGGTGCAGCCGACGGGACGCCCGTCGGCTTCGAGAATCCACATAGAACCGTCCGGATTCTCGGTGAGCTCGCTGACGAGTCCCGCGTCCTGCCGCCAGCTCGGCAGCCCCTTGGACTCAAGCCAGTCAGAGCGCTTGAGCACGATGTTCCTGACTGCGGGAGCATCGTGCGAACGAGCGGGACGCATCGTGAACTGCACCGTGTCTCCTCAATGCCTGGGTCGCACAACCACTTTGCCATCAACCGGCGGGCGCCCGGTCCAGCGGACGGAACACGCACACCCCCAGGCCCGGCCCTCAGCGCTGACCGTCGTGGTGCGTCAGCAATTTGGACAGCAGTTCCGTCAGCCGCTCGCGCTCCTCGCCCGACAGCGGTGCCAGCAGTTCGTCCTGGCTTTCGGCCAGCGGCTTTTCCAGGCGGCGCAGTCTTCGCTTGCCCGTCGTGGTCAGTGAGATGACGTTGCGGCGCCGGTCCGTGGGGTCCGTGGTGCGTTCGACCGAGCCGTCGGCGGCGAGTTCGTTGAGCGCTCCGACCGTGTCGCTGACATGGATGCCCGTACGGCGGCTCAACCCGGCCTGGCTGGAGGGGCCGAACTCCTCCAGGGTCGCCAGCAGGCGGTAGTGGTAGCCGCGGGCGTGGACGGTTGAGAACCCGTCGGCCACCAGGCGGTGCGCGTGGTTCGCCGTCTGGGTGAGCAGCCAGCTCGGCTGGCTCTTCCAGGCGGCGGGCGTCTCCTCAGGTGGGTTCTCCATGGGGCGAGTCTAGCGAATCATTGGTCACGCCTACGATCGTGATACCGTTTGGATGACTAACGTTGGTCACCCTAACATTTGGGTTCCTAATGAATCCCCCCGGGAGTCAAGGCATGATCGAACCGTTCCGTATCGCCGTCCCCCAGGCCGACCTCGACGACCTGGCCGACCGCCTCTCCCGCACCCGCTGGCCCAACGAGGTCGCCGACGCCGGGTGGGACTACGGCTTCCCGCTCGCCCGGCTGAAGGAACTGGCCGAGCACTGGCGCACCCGCTACGACTGGCGCGCGCACGAGGCCGAGCTGAACGAGCTTCCGCACTTCACCACCGAGATCGACGGCCAGAACATCCACTTCGTCCACGTCCGGTCCGCGAAACCGGACGCGCTCGCGCTGGTCCTCACCCACGGCTGGCCCGGTTCGTTCCTGGAGTTCCTCGATGTGATCGAGCCGCTGTCGCGCGACTTCCATCTGGTGATCCCGTCGATCCCGGGCTTCGGATTCTCCGGGCCGACCCATGAGCGCGGCTGGGACATCGTGCGGATCGCACGGGCCTGGGCCGAGCTGATGCGCCGTCTCGGGTACGAGCGCTACGGCGCGCAGGGCGGCGACTTCGGCTCGGGCATCTCGACGGCGCTCGGCGCGGTGGCCCCCGAGCAGGTCGTCGGAGTGCACGTCAACTACCTGCCGACCGCGCCGGTTCCGAACGCCGGCATCGAGCTGTCCGAGTCGGACAAGGCCCGACTGGACAAGGTCGGACAGCTTCTGGCGAACCGGCCCCCGTTCCAGGCCCTGCAGGCCCTCACCCCGCAGACCATCGGCTACGCGCTGACCGACTCACCGGTCGGGCAGCTGGCCTGGATCGCGGAGCGCTTCGCGCAGTGGACCGACCCCCGCTCGCCGATCAGCGACGAGCGGATACTCACCGACATCTCGCTGTACTGGCTGACCGCCACCGCGGCATCCTCGGCGCGGCTGCACCACGACGCGCCGAGGCGGCGCGAGCCGTGCCCCGTACCGGTCGGCGTGGCGGTGTTCGCGTACGACATCACCCAGTCGGTACGACCGCTGGCCGAGCGGCTGTACGACATCAGGCACTGGTCGGAGTTCGACCGCGGCGGCCACTTCGCCGCGATGGAGGTGCCGGAACTGCTCGCCGAGGACATCCGCGACTTCTTCCTCACCCTCGCCCTCACCGAGTAGGACTTCAGGAGCCCGTTGTCGATACGTCGTCGGGCGACATATGTTGGCCGGATGAGCGAGCGTGTGTTGCAGGAGCCGACCCTCCTGGTGCTGACGGCCCTGGCGGACGCCCCCCGGCACGGGTACGCCATCGCGCAGGAGGTGAAGTCGCTCTCGGGCGACCGGGTGGTCCTGCGGACCGGCACCCTCTACGGCGCTCTCGACCGGCTGTTGAAGGACGGGCTGATCGACGTGCACCGGGAGGAGGTCGTCGACGGGCGGGCCCGCAAGGTCTACGCGCTGGCACCGCTCGGGCGCGAGAGGCTGGCCGCCGAGGCGGCGCGGATGGCGGCGACGGCGCGTGAGGCCAGCCGGCGGCTGGGGGTCTCGGGGGCGGCGGTGACGGAGGCGTGATCGGGCTGGTTCTGCGCCTGTACCCGCGCCGCTACCGCCAGGAGTCCGGCGAGGAGATCCTTGCCGTCTACCGGCAGGCCGCGGCGGAAGCGTCTCGTACCGGCAGGTTCCGGGAGGGCGCGGACATCGCCGCTCATGCCGTACGGATGAGGCTGGGGCTCAGCTCCGCGACGGCCGCCGGACGGCTGCTGGCGAACGCGGCGCCGTTCGCGGTGGGCGCGGCCGCGGCCGGTTGCGGTGTGTTCCTGACCCGCTGGTACGCCGGGATGGTCGTCCCGCCGACCCCCGTCTCCTTCTTCGCCGACGCGTGGGGCGCGCTCGCGCTGCTGCTCGCTCCGGCGCTGGTCGTCGTCGGGGCGATCACGGCACTGACAGGGCGGTGGCACGCGGGGGTGACCGCGGTCGCGGTCGGACTGTCGGGACTGGCCGCCGCCGCTGTCGTCAGCGGGCCCGCGTTCGGGGACCCGGTCGTCACCCCCGCCATGGCACTGCTCACCGCGCTGATCGTGCTGGCGTGCCCGCCCGACCTGCGGCCGGGGCCCCGAGCGTGCGCCACGGCCGGCGCGATGGCGGCGGTCGCGTGGCTGCCACTGGTCGCCGTCCACGCCCGCGTACTGCCGTTCAGCACGGATTACGGCCTGTGGCCCCTGCTCGTGCTGGCGGCCACCGGTGTGGTGCTGGCTCTGCGGTCGAAGTCGCCGGGACCAGGGGCCGGGCCGGCCGGGACCGTGGCGATGACCGAGACCATGGCGATGACCGTGGCCTGCCCGCCGTTCCTCGCGTACGCCTACACCGGGGCCTGGGGGCAGTTGCTTCCCGTCCTGGTGATCGGTGCCGTGGTGCCGCTGGCGGGCGGGTTGGCGGCGTACGCGCACGCGCTTCGCCTTCGCGGCCGCCGACCGAGCCGGTAACTGGATCACAGCCGGGGGTGGTGCTGTGCGTCCGCCATCGGCCTCCATAGTCAGTTGGCCGACATATACTCTTGGAAGACATATCCAGTTGCTCGACCTGTGGGTCCGTGTGCGCCGGCTCGCGTCGGGCGCGCGGTGCGCCCCGCAACCCCATGCCCCGCGCCGACACGGAAGGGACTCCCCCGTTGCCGTTCACGCTGTCCCACCCCGCAGCCGTCCTGCCGCTGCTGCGCTCCCCGTTCTGCCCGGCCGCGCTGGTCTGCGGAGCGCTGGCTCCGGACGTGCCGTACTTCCTCGGCGGCGCGGGCATACCCGTGAGCGCCCAGTCCTGGTACGAGCCGTTCCTCAACGCCACCTACTCCCACACACTGCCCGGCCTGACGGTGGCGCTGCCGTTCACGCTGGCTCTCCTCGCGCTGTACCGGCTGGTGCGGCGCCCGGCCGCGGAGCTGCTGCCCGGCCGGCTCTCCATGGCCGGGACGCCCGGCCGTACGAGCAGTTACCCGCGCCGGGCCGGCTGGGTGCTGCTGTCCGCCCTGATCGGCGTCCTGACCCATCTGGCGTGGGACTCCTTCACGCACGCCGACGGTTACGTGGTCACCCACCTGAGCGTCCTGCGTTCCCACGTGGCGGGTGATCTGACGGTGGCGCGGGTGGTCCAGCACCTCAGCACGGTCGGGGGCCTGGTCGCCGTCGCCGTACACCTGTGGCGCCGCACGCGCCGCACGCGCCTCACTCGCCGGGCCCCGGATGATCCGTCCGCCCCGGCCGGGAGCAACCGCGCCGGCACCGGCCGGCGCGGGCTCCCGGCACCGGCTCGCTGGAGCGTCGTATCGGCGCTGGCCGTCGCCGCCCTCATCGGCGCCGCGGCCAACCTGCAGACCCTGGAGGACTACCGGGGCGGACCGGGCGCGGCCGACCCCGCACCGGTCCAACAGGTCGTGGAGGGGATCTTCTCGGACTCGGCAGTCGGCGGCGGCGCCGCGCTGGCCTGCGCGCTCACCGTCTACGCCGCCATCTGGTGGGGCCTTGAACGCCACCTGCGCGACACAAGACGGTGAAGTACGTCACAGGAGTGCGGGCGAGCCTGCGGCCCGACGCCGACAACGGGCCACCCCCGCCCGCCGATCCGGGAGCGGGCCGTCGCTCGGGGCCGGGCAGGGCCGGCAGGGGGACTTAGGTCACCCTTCCCTGCCGCCGCGCGTGCCTGGTACAGATGGTGGCGTTCCAGCGGAAACCTCCAGCGGCACAGCGAAAGTCTCGCCATGAATCAGGACAACGGCAACGGCACCAGCACCGGCACCGGCACCGGCACCGGCCCCAACCCCGACCTCATACCCTTCACGATCGACCTGACCTTCGAGGAAGCCCGGCGACGGGCCGAGGTCGTGGCCGCGCTCGGGCCCGAGTGGGACCCCGTGGCCGCCCTCCGGGGCGAGGACGAGGCGTACGCGCTGCTCTACTCGGGCCTGGACGCGGAGCAGCAGCGCACCTACGACATGCTGGTGGCGGCGGGGGTCCTGCCGGGGGACGGGACAGGCCGTGCGGCTTCCCATTGACCCGCAGGCGGACTCCTCCCGCCGCGCCTGGGTGGCCTGCCCCGTCTGCGACGACGCCCGTCACTGCGCCGACTGCGCCGGCCCGCGCAACTGCGGTGAGCACTGGCGCTATCTGATCGCCAACAGCGGGCCGGTCCTCCACCTCCAGTGCCCACGCTGCACGCACTCGTGGTCACTGAACACCCGGCCGGGCGTCAGCCGTCGCGGCGACGACAACTCCTGCCCCTGACAAGGCGGTTGGGAGTCACAGGACGTCGGCGACGCGGTCCACCTGGTCCGGGTCGAGGCCGTAGCAGTAGAGCATCACCTCGTCGGCGCCGAGGTCGGCGAAGCCGGTGATCGCGTCGCGGATCTCGGCGGGCGTCGTGAGCAGTCCGGCGACCATCCGGTCGGCCATGCCGGTGAAGGCGTAGTACGCGTGCATGTTGCTCCGGGCCTCGTCGATCACGGCCTGAGGGCCGAGCGCGACGTTGACCTGCGCGACAATGCGCGGTG
Source organism: Streptomyces sp. NPDC057307 (assembly GCF_042667665.1). Lineage (NCBI taxonomy): Bacteria > Bacillati > Actinomycetota > Actinomycetes > Kitasatosporales > Streptomycetaceae > Streptomyces > Streptomyces sp. NPDC057307. Next base: position 7,061 of record NZ_JBHUZM010000029.1, read on the forward strand.
CGCCGTCGCGGCCGTACTCCCGCCAGAACGTACGGACCGTCTCGAACAGCCCGCCCGCCCAGGACGGCGCGGCGGCGGCGAGGAAGCCGTCTCCCCAGCGCGCGACGCGTTCGAGCGCAGCGGGCCGGAACCCGCCGAACAGCACCTCGGGGCCGCCGGGCCGGGCGGGTGCGGGGCCGATCGGGCCGACTCCGTCGCCGTACGGCTCGCCGGACCACAGACGGCGCATCACCGCCATCTGCTCGTCCAGGCGTCGGCCGCGGGTGCGCATGTCGATGCCGGTGACCTGGTGGTCGTCGTCCCGGCCGCCGATGCCGAGCCCGAGGACGAGGCGGCCACCGGTCATCCGGTCCAGCGTGGCGGCCTGCTTGGCCAGGAGGGCGGTGTCGCGCAGCGGGGCGAGCAGTACCTCGGTCTGGACGCGGATACGGGAGGTCGCGCCCGCGAGGACGGCGAGGGCGACGAGTGGTTCCGGGTTGTCGTAGACGAGCCGGTCGAGCAGGCCGAGCGTGCTGAAGGGCCCGGCGTCGGCGCGCCGCGCCCAGGTCAGCAGGGTGGCGGGGTCGCCGATGGGCAGGCCGATTCCGACGTTCATGAAGAAAGCCTCCGAAGGGGGAAGGGTCGACAAAGTTGCTGCCGCCCCTCCGGCACCTCAGTGAGGTGGGACGTTCCCGTTCTGCGGCGTGCTTCCGGGGGAACGTCTCATCGAAGTCGTCTCACCTTAGGGCGAGCCGGTTTCGCGGGACAACCGATTTCGGCGGCCCCCGGTGCCCGTCTCAGGGCTGCCCGTCTCAGGGCTGCCCGTCTCAAGACCGCCCGTCTCAAGACCGCCCGCCGAACTGCCAGTTGTGGACCTCGATGTCGGCGTACCCCTCCGGGGTCAGGCCGGCTCGGGCACGGGCCGTGTCCGGGTCCGGCGCGCGGACCAGCGCCGCCGTACCCAGCCAGGTGGTGTCGTCGTCCGACATCAGCGGCCCGTACGCGATCAGTTCGTCCCGGTCGGACGACGACGGTACGGCGAGGTCGACGGCCGGTCCGGCGCCGAGGCCGAGCACCAGGTAGCGGTTGCCGTCCTCGGGGCCACCGGGGAAGTCCCACATGGTGCGCCCCAGCGCGTTGTGCCAGCGGCGCAGCGACACGTCGCGGTACACGCCGGCCTGGTAGCCGGGCTCGTCGAAGGCGAACGCGCGGGCGGCGGCGGGGTTCGGCAGGTCGAGGATATGGACGCTGCCGGTGGGTGTGCCGTCGCCGGCCAGGGTCGGACCGCGGGCGATCATCTCCTTCGCGTACCGGTCCATGTACGACCAGTGCTCCTCCAGCAGTTCATGGCGCAGGGTCAGGGAGCCGGGCCGGTCGCGGTGGTAGCAGAAGAACTCCATGGCGTCAGTCTTCACCACGGCCGCCCCCGGGGAGGAGAACGGGTGCCGGCCGGGCTACAGCTCCGCCACCGGGTTCGTCGGGGCGTCCGCCGGGATTCGCTCGACGACCTCCCAGCGCTCGGCGATCAGACCGTCCTGGACACGGAAGATGTCGGCCACCGCGATGTCGAGCGCGCCTCCGGGCAGCCACCGCCGGGAGAACATCGTCACGTAGTCGCCTTCCGCGACGAGACGGCGGATGTCGATCCGCAGGTCGGCGAGGGGCAGTTTCCTGGCCTCCGCGATCCACTCCGCTTTCGTGGAGGTCTGGAAGGGCAGGCCGTGATCCGCGTAGTCGTCGCGCATGAGTGGTGCGACGGCGTCGAGGTCGCCCTTGCCGTACAGCTCAAGGCAGTTGAGGACGAGTTCCTTGTGGTCCGTGCTCGTGTTGTCGGTGCTCATGTCGAGGAGTGTGGCCACGCGAGTACGGCCTGTCGATGAACTCGCAGTTCATGGACCGTGGCCGGGGCGCGCGACTAGGGTCGGCGTCGTGGAGACCGTGGGTGGCCTGCTGCGCGAGTGGCGGCACAGTCGACAGCTGAGCCAGCTCGATCTCGCGCTGGCGGCGGGCGTCTCACCGAGGTACGTCAGCCTCGTCGAGACGGGCCGCTCCCGGCCGAGCGCCGGCATGGTGCTGCGGCTCGCGGCCCAGCTGGAGGTGCCGCTGCGGCACCGCAATCGGCTGCTGGTGGCGGCCGGGTTCGCGCCGAGGTACCGCGAGCGGCCGCTCGACGAGCCGGACATGGCGGCCGTACGGGATGCCGTGGTCAGGGTCCTGCGCGCGCACGAGCCCTACCCCGCGCTGGTCCTGGACCGGCGCTGGAACATCGTGCTGGCCAACGCCCCGATCAACCACTTCCTCGCGGAGGTCGACCCCGATCTGCTGGTCCCCCCGGTCAATCTGGTCCGGCTCGGGCTCGATCCACGAGGTCTCGCGTCCCGGATCGTCAATCTCGCCGAGGTCCGCTCTTTCCTCCGTGCCCGGTTGTCGCGGCAGGTGGCGCGGACCGGTGATCCGGTGGTGGGTGAGCTGTACGACGAGTTCTTCGGGGCGGACGGGCCCGAGGTGCCGGCCCCGGCGCCGGAGTCGGAGGTGGCGACTTCGATGGTCTTCCGCTTCCAGGGGCGGGAGTTGAGTCTGTTCTCGACGATCACGACGTTCGGAACGCCGCAGGACATCACGCTCGACGAGATCTCGATCGAGTCCTACTACCCGACGGACGCCGCCGGCGCGGCGCTCCTGCGCGAACTCGCCACCGAGAGACCGTGACGCCGAGCCGCTGCGGCGCCGAGCCGCTGTGGCACCGGGCGGTGTGACCCGCACACCCCACACCCTCCGTCTCACGGATTCATCGTCGCTTCCATGAACGCCGCCGGTGACCCTCCGCCCCGCGTACTGGCGGGCGGCGCCGACGTCGGATTCGAGGAAGGCCCCGGCGAGGGCGGGCACCGTTGGATACAGGGCGGGATCACGTACGTCCGCGTCGGCCGGCAGCGCCATGGCGATCCGCTGGCCGGGTCGCAGGTCGGCCGCGCTGCCCGGCTGGACGGTGTAGGACCAGACGACATAGGACGTGGCGCCACCGGGGGTACCCAACGGGGTGGTGGAGCGGGCCCGCGGTCGAATCGAAGGGCCGATCGGCCGGTCAGTCCTGGAGCAGGATCCGGGCCAGCTCGCGGGGCTGCGAGAACATCGGCCAGTGGCCCGTGTTCATCTCCACCAGCCGCCAGTGCTCACCCTTCAACAGCTCGGCCACCTCGGGGCTCGGCTCAGGCCAGTCCAGCAGACATTTGATGTACGTCGCCGGGAGCCCACCCAGTGGGCGCTCCAGCTTCGCCGGTTCGGTCAGGGTCGCGCCGGGGTGCGGTGTCGAGCCGGACACGATGCGGGCGGTCTGTTCGTCCGTGAGGCCCTGGCCGTCGAAGTCCGCCGCCGTGAGGGGCGGCCAGAAGCCACCGCTCTCGGCGATCGCGGCCTCCACCGCCGCCCGGCCGTCGGGCCAGCCGGAGACGAACGACTCGCCGTCCACCGGCACGTTCGAGTCGACGAACACCACGCGCGACAGCCGGTCACCGATGCGCTCGGCGGCCTGGCCGACCGGGATGCCCGAGTAGCTGTGTCCGACCAGGACGACATCACGCAGGTCGAGGCGCTCGACGGCGTCGACGATGTCCCGTACGTGCGTCTGCTGCCCGATGGGCTCGTCGTGCCGCTCACGCTGTCTGTCGGCGAGACCGGACAGGGTCAGCGCGTGTGCCTCGTGCCCGGCGGCACGCAGGTCGGACACCACCTCGTCCCACGCCCACGAGCCGAGCCACGCACCTGCCACCAATACGAATCGAGTCATATCGAGAAGCTAGCGCAGGGGTCTGACAGCCGGCTCCGACAACCGGCCGGCTCTGTCTTCAGCTCTCTTCGCGATCGAGGGCGGCGACTTCGCGTACGGCGTCGGCGACGGCCCGGAAGTCCTTCTTCAGGATCGCGTCATGATTGCTGGCGACCTTCGCGCTGATCTCGATGTTCGCGTTACGGGCGACCACCCCGTCCAGGCTGGCACGGATCACCTCCTGCTCATCCCCCTTGCTCCCGAGGGACGTTCCCGAAGCGACCACATACCGCGCGGGGACCGAGATGCTGTCCAGCACCGGACCCAACTCGCGCGCACGGGCGAGCTTGCCCAGTTCGATGTTGCACTCCGCCATCTGCGTGGCACTCATCCGTGGGGTCAGACCCGTCGGACGCAGCAGCGGCATGAACAGGTTGAACCGCCGGAAGGTCTTGCGGATCCGCTCCTCCATGGCGTCGTCCAGCCAGTCGTGCGGCTGCGCGCCCTCCACCAGGACCGCGCCCAACGCGCGCTCCGGATTGCGCGAGGCCCAGTGCGCCGCGACGAACGCCCCGTAGGACCAGCCCACCACCAACGCCCGCTCCACCCCTCTGGCCGCGAGAACGGCGTCGACGTCACGCACGGCCGCCTCGAAGGAGTAGTCCGCCGACCGCTTCGACTTCCGGCCGCGGGCCCGCTCGTCGTACGTGATGTGCCGCCAGTCCGTGCCCAGTTCGGCGACGACCCGCGCCCAGTAACCCTGGGTCGCGAACTGGCCGTTGAGGTAGATCACGGGGATGCCGGGACCGCCGGTGTCGGTGACGGCCAGAGCCGTATCGTCCACCGGCACCATGCCGCTCCACGCGGAACCGGTCGAGGAAGCGGTCGAGGAGGCGGTCGAGGAAGTGCTGTTCTGCTTCGCCGTACTCATGAGGGGCGCTCCTACTTCACAGCTGCGGGCGGGGGTGTCGAGGACGGTGGAGGTCGGGGCCGGGGTGTCGAACTTCTGCATCGTGCGCTCCTGATCCTGTGGCTGCGGGGTGTCGGCCGAGGCGAGGAATCGTCCGGCGCCAACGACAGCAACGTTAGGACTGTTGCCACAGCTTTGGCAAGTAGTTGCCAAGAATGATTGCCAAGTTGGCGACCCACCCGTCCGGTGAGCTGGCAAGAGATTGTCTCAATGTGGGCAAGTAAGTTAAGGTCGGGCGCGACGTACCCCCCACCGGACGTCGGACGGCGTCACCGCTACCCAGGAGTTCGGACATGACCGAGCAGCCAGTCTTCGGCCGCAGGCTCAGGCAACTGAGGACCGAGCGCGGTCTGACGCTCGCCGCGCTGGCCGGCGAGGGCATGTCCGCGGGATATCTGTCCCGGCTGGAGTCCGGCGCACGGCAGCCCACCGAGCGGGCCGTCGCGCACCTGGCCGAACAACTGGGCATCAGCCCGGCCGAACTCACCGAGACCACGGCAGCCTCCCTCGCGCGGAGCCTGACGCTGGCCACCGGACTGGGCCAGGACGAAGCCGGTGAAACGCTCAGCGAGGCCCTGAAGGCTTCGGGGGGCGAGGATCCGCTTCTGCGCTGGCAGGCGCTCTGGCAGGTCTCCGAATGGCGTCGGCGGCGGCAGGAGCACGCCGAACAGCGGGCGTGCCTCGACGAACTGGTCGCGCTCGGCACGGAGGCCGGGCTGCCCGAGCTGCGGGCCAGGGCGCTGGCCGAGCTGTCCCGGTGCATGCGCAGCACCGGTGAGATCGCCGACGCCGTCGCCACCGCGACGCACGCCTACGAGCTGGCCAAGAGCGAGCGACTGCCCGCCCGGGTGGAGATCGCGGCCCTGCTGGCCCTCGTGTCGGGGCTCGGGGAGGCCGGGCGACTGCCCGAGGCCGCGCATTACACCGACGAACTGCTCGCCGTGACGCAAGGGGGTGCGCCGTCGCTGCGGGCGCAAGCGCTGTGGGCCGCGGCCACCACCCGCTCCCGACAAGGCGATCCCGACGCCGCGGCGGAGCTGATGGACCAGGCATGCCAAGGCTTCGACGGCCGGGACGATCTGACGATGTGGATGCGCGTGCGCATCAATTCGGCCCGCGCCGATCTCCTCACCGATCCACCGAGGACGGAGCGCGCCCAGCGGCGCGTCGAGGAAGTCCAGGCGGCCCTGCCGTTCGCGGGCGCACCGGCCACCGAGCAGGAACTGCTGGCGGTGCGCGCCCGGATCGCCGTCATCAAGGGCCGCCCCGACGAGGCGCGCGCGGCGCTGGACCAGCTGGTCGGCTTCGACGACCGGCTGACGTATCAGGACCGGATCAGGCTCGACGTACTGCGCAACCGCGTGCTGCTGCTGGAGGGCGAGCAGGCTCCGGCGCTCGCCGGGCTGCGGGAACTCGCCGAGCAGGCCCAGCAGAGCGGCAACATGGCCCTGACCGCGGAGATCTGGCGGTTCGTCGCCGAGGCCCTGGCCGAGTAGGCGCGGCGCGGGCACGCGGACGGGGCCGGGATAGCGTTCTTCGCGCAAGGCGAGTTCGCGGATGAGAGCAGATGAGAGAGGCGTGCCGGGGTGGGGAAGCGAAGGCGGCGTACGGCGGTGCTGTGCGCGATCGTGGTGCTGGGTGCGGGCGGGGCGGCCGGATGCGGCGGCTCGGAGGGCGATGGGGACGGGAAGCAGGGCGGGGACGATGTCGCGCGGGCGTCTTCGGCGCTCAAGACCCTGAAGGGCTACAACACGGTTCACATCGACGGGAGTTACCCGCTGATGGGCCGCGTACAGCTCCGGATCGACCACGAGGGCAACTGCGTCGGCACCACGGAGTACTCCGATCAAGGCAAGGCGGAAGTCGTCCAACTGGGAAGCGAGCGGGTGTGGTACCGGTACGACGACACCAGGCTGACAAGTTGGCGAAGGCTCGCCGAGCAGATCAGCCCTGACGCGGTCGCCCTCCACGACAAGGCCGCGAAGAAGGCCCGTGGAAAGTACATCGAGACGGCGGCCTCCGATCTGAAGAACGACCCGCTGCTGGAACTGTGCGATCTGGACAAGGCGTTCGCCGACCTGCCCGATTCGGTCGACGAGGTCAAGGCGCTCAATCCCGTCACGCAGGACGGGAAGCGAGTCGTGGAACTGGTGGAGCAGCCGGAGGGCGACGGGATCGCCGTCTACGTACCGGAGAAAGGCGAACCCCTGCCGCACGGGGTCAAGTTCGAGATCGACGACGAACCCGTGCGGGTAACCGTCAGCGACCCCGACAAGCCCGTACGGGCCACACCTCCCCCGGCCGCCGAGACCGTGAGATCCGCCGAGGTGACCGGCCTGTTCCCGGAGATCCCCGAGTCCACGCAGGGCCGGTAGGAGCCGTGTCGACCGACGTGAACGTCGAAATCCGCGTCGAGCCGAGCTTCCCCGGGGACCCCGCTCTCATCCTGCGTCCCTGGGCGGACGGCGACATCCGGCCGCTGATCGAGATCTACCGGGATCCGCTGCTCCGGAAGTGGACTCGGTTGCCGGTGACGGAAGTTGAGGACGCCGTGCGCTGGCTGGCGATCCAGTCGGACGGGTGGCGCACCGGGCAGCGGCTCAGTTTCGCCGTGCTCGAAAGAGACCGGCTCGAAGGCGACCGGACCGAAGCCGACCGGCTCGTCGGCAACGTCGCCGTCAAGCGGGGTGCGGTGCCGGGTGATTGCGCCGAGGTCGGGTACTGGACCGCAGTCGAGGCACGCGGGCGGGGGATCGCCTCGCGCGCCCTGGAGGCCCTGACCGGCTGGGCGTTCGACACCCTCGACGGCGTCACCCGCCTCGAACTGCTCCATCAGATCGACAACATCGCCTCGTGCCGCGTCGCGGAGAAGACCGGTTACGCGTACGAGCGGACGCTGCCCGCCCGGCCGCCGTTCCCCCTGGACGGGCACCGGCACATCCGGGTCAGTCGTCCTCGTACGGATTCGACGGGACCGCGGTGAGTACGGTCCCGCCGTGCGCCCGCCCGAAGTGACACAGCTCCGGGAAGTCGAAGATCACCAGCGCGGCGCCGTCCACCTCACGGAGGTCGGCCAGGGCCCCGTCGTCGGGGAGGGCGGTGGCCACGGAGCGGATGACCGGGTCCGGGCTCGTCCGTGCGTCGGCGGCGGGGACCGTGGGCACCTGGGGCGCGTTCCGCTGGGGCTCGGTCCAGGTCTCCTGGAAAGCGGAGTTGAACGTGTACGCGTCTCCGTCGGCGCCCCGCAGGGCTTCGCGCAGACAGTGGGCCGTACGGTGCAGCCAGGCGGTAAGTGAACTGTCCAACAGGGCCGCGTCGTTGGCGTCCCAGAACATGAACACCGGCCCCCAGGAGCCGGTTTCACGGTCGACATCGACGTAGAAGAAGCCGTCGCCCTCGTCGAGATGGACGAAGCGGTGGGTGCCGGGGCCACCGGCCTGCTCCACGTACCAACTGCCGTCCCCACCGGCGGGGTCCGTGCCGTCGTTGAGCGGTTCGTCGAAGTCGATCTCCGAGCAGAGGTAGGTGTCGTTGTCCTTCCGGCGGCTGTAGGCGATCCGGATGCCGCCCACCTCGCGCAGCAGTACGCGGATCTCCTCCGGCACCGGCGCCGCCCACGCGTCCATCCGGGCGTCGGAGAGTCCGGGGCGGAGCTGTACGAGGCCGCCGGAGCCGTCGGCGATCTCCCGGAGCAGCGCGACCAACGGTGCGGTGGCAATGGTGGCGCCGGCGGCGGTCGTGGCCTTCGAACCGGCCATCAGGACATCACCCGCGCCCCTGCCGCGGGCGCCGAAGTCACCCTCGCCGTACGGCAGTTGCCCGATGCCAGCAGCGCCTCGGCGACCGTCGCCGCCGACTCCTCGTCCTTCGTCAGGAACGCGGTCGTCGGGCCCGAGCCCGAGACCAGGGCCGCCAGCGCGCCCGCCGACGTCCCCGTGGTGAGCGTCGTCGCGAGGGACGGGCGCAGCGAGAGGGCGGCCGGCTGGAGGTCGTTGGTGAGGGTGGCCGCCAGGGCCGTCTCGTCGCCCGTGCGAAGGGCCGCGAGCAGCGCCGGGTCGGCGGCCGGGGCCGGGACGTCGGTCTTCGCGGTGAGGCGGTCGAACTCCGCGTACACCGCCGGGGTGGACAGTCCGCCGTCGGCGACCGCGAACACCCAGTGGAACGTGCCTCCGACGTCCAGCGGTGTCAGCCGCTCCCCGCGCCCGACGCCGAGTGCCGCGCCGCCCAGCAGGCTGAACGGTACGTCGCTGCCCAACTCGGCGCAGATGGCGAGCAGTTCGGCCTGGGAGGAGCCCAGCGACCAGAGCGCGTCGCACGCGAGCAGCGCTCCGGCGCCGTCCGCGCTGCCGCCGGCCATGCCGCCCGCGACGGGGATGTCCTTGTCGATGTGGATATGGACGCGCGGTTCGATCCCGTGGCGTTCCGCGAGTGCGATCGCCGCGCGCGCCGCGAGGTTCGTCGCGTCCAGCGGGACCTGGTGCGCGTCCGGGCCGGCGCAGGTGACGCGCAGTTCGTCGGCGGGGGTGACGGTGATCTCGTCGTGGAGACCGACCGCCAGAAAGACGTTGGCCAGGTCGTGGAAGCCGTCGGGGCGCGCCGCGCCCACCGCCAGCTGGACGTTGACCTTGGCCGGTACCCGTACGGTCACCGCGTCCGTGCCGTTCACCGCTTCCGTACCGTTCACCGCGCTCCCCCTCGCCGTACTCACCCTCACCCTCTCCGTCCCCGTGCTCGTGTCCGGGTCGCTCACGCGACCGCCCCCTTCGACTCCGCGATCCGCGCGAACTCCTCCACCGTCAGCGACTCCCCCCGCGCCTGCGGCGAGACCCCCGCCGCCACCAGTGCCGTCTCCGCCGCCGGCGCCGACCCGGCCCAGCCCGCGAGCGCGGCCCGCAGCGTCTTGCGGCGCTGCGCGAAGGCCGCGTCCACGACCGCGAAGACCTCGGTACGCGACGCCGTGGTCGTGAGCGGCTTCGCGCGCCGTACGAGCGAGACGAGGCCCGAGTCGACGTTCGGCGCGGGCCAGAACACGTTACGGCCGATGGCTCCGGCGCGCTTGACCTCCGCGTACCAGTTGGCCTTCACCGACGGCACGCCGTACACCTTGTTCCCCGGCCCGGCCGCCAGCCGGTCCGCGACCTCCGCCTGGACCATGATCAGGGTGCGTTCGATCGTGGGGAAGTGCTCCAGCATATGGAGCAGGACGGGCACGGCGACGTTGTACGGGAGGTTCGCCACCAGCGCCGTGGGCGTCGGCCCCGGCAGCTCGCGTACCTGCATCGCGTCCGCGTGGACGAGCGAGAAGTGGCCGGCGCGGGCCGGCGTCCGGGCCTCGATGGTGCGCGGCAGCGCGGCGGCGAGGATGTCGTCGATCTCGACGGCCGTCACATGCTCGGCCGCCTCCAGCAGCGCCAGCGTCAGCGAGCCGAGCCCCGGGCCCACCTCCACGACGACGTCGTCCGGGCGTACACCGGCCGTGCGGACGATCCGGCGCACGGTGTTGGCGTCGATGACGAAGTTCTGCCCGCGCTGCTTGGTGGGTCGCACACCGAGGACCGCGGCCAGCTCGCGGATGTCCGCGGGGCCGAGCAGGGCGTCGGAGGCGTGGGGCGCGCCGGAGGCGTCGTCGGGGACTTCGGGGGGCTCTGTGGTGCTCACCCGTGCAGCCTACGGCCGCAGTGCGGCCACGGACTCGCCCCCCTTTGCACATAGAGCTTCTTCGCCCGGTAGGTCTGCTCGCCCGCGGAGGCGTCCTGCGGGCGGCCGCTGCCGCCGAGCGCCTGCCAGGTGCCGGTGTCGAACTGATACAGCCCGCCGTACGTCCCCGAGGGGTCGACGGCGTTCGGCCGGCCGCCCGACTCGCAGGCGGCGAGCCCGGCCCAGTTGAGGCCGTCGGCGCCCGCGACGGAGGCCGGGCGCTGCTTCGTACCGACCCTGACGTACTGGGTGACGGGCGCGCGGACGATCTGCTCGGCGATCTTGCGGGGCTTCTGCTTGACGCCGTTGACGGCGCGCACGGCGTACGTGAGGCGGCGCGTCCCCAGCTCGCCCTGGCGCGTGACGACCTCCGTGCCGGTGAGGATCGAGGGGTCCCGGACGCGTTCGGTGTCGTACGGGATGGCCTCGTCGCGGACGATCTCGTCGCGGGTGATCCGCATCACGGTGATCGTCTGGCCGTCGCGCGGGAAGCTGTCGGGCGATACGGAGGTGGTGTCCTCGCCGCGCAGGGTGAGCCGGGCGTGGGCGAGGGCCTCGTACACGGTCGCGGCGTTCGTACGGAGGGTGTGTTCACGCCCGTCGGCCATGAACGTGACGGTGCGCTCCGTCAGGACGTCGAGGGCCAGACCGCTGCGGGGGATCGCGGACGAGCGCGACACGGACAGGAGCGCGCCCTCCGCGCGTACGCCGAGCTGGCGCAGCGCGCCGTCGACGGTGTCGGCGGTCGTCCAGATCTGGCGGCGTCTGCCGTCGAGGGTGAGCATGACGGGGCGGCCGTGGCGGACAACGACCTTGTCGCCGTTGGTGAGTTCGGCGCCCCGGCCCGGGGCGACGAGGTCGTGCTCGCCGATCCGCACGCCCTCGTCGGCGAGGAGTTCGTCCACGTCGTCGGCGAAGGTGTGGAGCGTGCGCGGGGCGCCGTCGACGCTGAGTTCGACGGCCTTGTCGTTGGCGACGAACGCGGAGGTGCCGCCGGCCAGGACGGCGACGACGAGGGCCTGCGGGACGAGGCGGCGGCGGGAGCCACGGCCCGGGTCGAGGTCCGGGTCGAGGTTCGGGTCGGCGTCGGGCGTGACGGCGGACGGTGGCTGCTGCTCGTGTTGGTGCTGGTGGTGCTGGTGCTCGTGCTGGTGCGGGAGCAGCGCCTCGGTGGGGTCGAACCACGCCACGGTGGGCGCCGGTTCGGGACGGCGGTGTCCGGCACGGTGACTGCCCTGCGTACTGCTCATGACGCTCGACGCTCCACAAGTCCGGTCCGGCCCCCACGCGACCCGGCGGACACTAGCGGAGCGACGGTCACTCTCCAAAGCAGCGCGACTACACAGCGTCTCCGGGGCCGGGCCGAACCGGCCGTCTCAGTACCCGAAAGCGCGTGCGGTGTTGGCCGAAATCGCCGTCGCCATCGCGTCCTCGTCGACCCCGCGCACTTCCGCCATCGCACGCACCGTCACCGGAATCAAATACGGCGCATTGGGCCGCCCCCGGTACGGAACGGGCGTCAGAAAAGGCGCGTCCGTCTCCACCAGAACGAGTTCGAGCGGAGCGACGGCCAACGCCTCACGCAACGGGCGCGCGTTCTTGAACGTCATATTGCCGGCGAAGGACATGAAGTAGCCCGCAGCGGCGCAGATTTCGGCCATTTCCGCGTCGCCCGAATAGCAGTGGAAAACAGTCCGCTCCGGAGCGCCTTCGTCGGCGAGCACGCGCAACACGTCGGCGTGCGCTTCGCGGTCGTGGATGACGAGCGCTTTTCCGCGCCGTTTGGCGATCTCGATATGCGCGCGGAACGAGCGTTCCTGCGCGGCCATGCCGTCGGGCCCCGTACGGAAGAAGTCGAGCCCGGTCTCGCCGACGGCCTTCACGTGCGGCAGCGCGGCCAGCCGGTCGATCTCCGCGAGCGCGTCGTCCAGGGCCGCGTCCCCGCCGGCCTCGCGCACACCCTGGCGCGACCAGCCGTCGGGGTCGCCGTGCACGATGCGCGGCGCCTCGTTGGGATGCAGCGCGACCGCCGCGTGCACGGACGCGTGCGCGGCGGCGGTGTCGGCCGCCCAGCGGGACCCCTTCACGTCACAGCCCACCTGGACGACGACCGGCACTCCTACGGAGGCCGCCTTGGCGAGGGCGTCCGTGACGGTGCCGCTCTGCATGTCCAGGTGGGTGTGCGAGTCGGCGACCGGCACCCGGAGCGGTTCGGGTGCCGGTGGCGCTTCGTCGGCGCGCTTGGCGCTTGTGGCGCGTGCGGCGCTGCTCGTGCTGTTGGCGCTCTTCGGGCTCATGGGCACGATCGTACGAGGGCGGCGCCCGGTGCCCGGAGCGGGCTACTTGCGGTGGAAGGGGTGCAGGAGGTCGGAGAGGTGCCAGTGGTGGGCCGGCTTCCCCCGCGCGCCGTCGCCCACGGCCCCGATGGCCGCTCCGCCCGCCTCGTCCGTCACGGGTATCGGCTTGGTCCGCTTGGGCGCCTTCGCCTTGTGCGCCTTGGGTGCCTTCGGCTCCTTCGGCGCTCTGGGCGTCTTCGGGGCGGTCCTCTGCCGGCTCAGGGCGTGCACCGAGGACACCTGTCCCGAGCGCATGATCCGCACGACGTGGTGTCCGCAGTTGACGCAGGTCGGGCTCGACAGCGGTGAAGGCACCCGCAGTCCGTCCGCCTTGTAGACGACGAATTGCTGTCCGGAACCGTCCGTGTGGTGCTCTATGTCGTACGCCTGCTCCCAGCCGTGACCGCATCGCATGCAGCAGAACGCATATGCCTCGTGGGCGACGGCGTTGCCCGTGATCTCACTCATGCCAGCTCCTCTCCACTCGATCCAGTGGACGCCTATTCGGGCGGGAACGCATCAGCGCTGTCGATTAATGGCAGGCTCTTGGCCTCCCCATGCCGAAAGGGCCCGGCACACGGTCTGCGCTTTGCAATTCAAGATGGTCCTTTACCGTCCCGGGGGCCTGTGCGGGCAGCATTCTTTGCCGCGACCACCGCATCGAAGACTTCGCGCTTGGGCAGCCCCGCTTCCGAGGCGACGGCGGCGATGGCTTCCTTCCGCCGCTCCCCCGCCTCCTCGCGCACCAGCACCCTGCGCACCAGTTCCTCGGGGTCCGTCACCGGCGCGCGTTCCGGGGCTCCCTCGACCACGACGGTGATCTCGCCCCGTACGCCGTCGGCCGCCCACACGGCCAGCTCACCGAGGCCGCCGCGCTTCACCTCTTCGTACGTCTTGGTCAACTCGCGGCAGACGGCGGCCCGGCGCTCGGCGCCGAAGACCTCGGCCATCGCCGCGAGGGTGTCGTCCAGCCGGTGCGGCGCCTCGAAGTAGACGAGGGTGCGCCGCTCGTCGGCGGCCTCGCGGAGCTTGCCCAGCCGCTCGCCCGCCTTGCGCGGCAGGAACCCCTCGAAGCAGAAGCGGTCGACCGGCAGCCCGGAGAGTGCCAGCGCGGTCAGTACGGCGGACGGCCCCGGCACCGCGGTCACCTTGATGTCCCGCTCGACGGCCGCCGCCACGAGCCGGTAGCCGGGGTCGGAGACGGACGGCATCCCGGCGTCCGTGACGAGGAGCACGCGGGCGCCGCCGGCCAGTGCCTCGACGAGTTCCGGCGTACGGGCGCTCTCGTTGCCCTCGAAGTACGACACGACGCGGCCCGTGGTCTGCACGCCGAGCGCCTGGGTGAGCCTGCGCAGCCGCCGGGTGTCCTCGGCGGCGACGACATCCGCGGTGGCCAGCTCGGAGGCGAGGCGCGGCGGGGCGTCGGAGGTGTCGCCGATGGGGGTCCCGGCGAGGACGAGAACGCCGGTCGGGGCTGCGGGGGCCGTTCCCCGGGAGGGCACAGTAGTCACGTACGCCATCCTCGCAGGGCGGCGCGGGAGGCCGGTCCGCGGCGGACTCCGCCGAGGGGGCCGCAGCCGTGTCCAGCGACGGGTCCACCGCCGTGTCAGCCGACGCGTGCCCACGGCGCGCAGCGGCGTTCCCTACGATGGCGCGGTGACCAGTACTGCGCCAGAAGCCCTCCAGGGTCGGGACGCCGAGGACAGGCCGCCGTCATGGCCCCAGCGGCTGCGGCGGTTCGGCTATGCGCCGAGACCGGTGATCGGGCTGCGCGAGCGGCTGGTCCCGCCGTACACGGAGCCGTCCACCCGCCTGTGGACGGTGCTCGGTGTGCCGCCGCTGCACGCCGACCGGCTGGTCCGCTGGTCCGCCTGGCTCGGTCCGCTGGCGGTGGCGCTGGTCGCCGGGCTGCTGCGGTTCTGGCATCTGGGCAGCCCCAAGGCGGTGATATTCGACGAGACGTACTACGCGAAGGACTCGTGGGCGCTCGTCAAGCAGGGGTACGAGGCGAGCTGGCCCAAGGACGTCGACAAGCTGATCCTGGCCGACCCCTCGCAGGTGCCGGTGCCGACCGACCCCGGGTATGTGGTGCACCCGCCGGTGGGCAAGTGGATCATCGGGCTCGGCGAGCTGATGTTCGGCTTCGACCCGTTCGGCTGGCGCTTCATGGTGGCGGTCCTCGGCACGCTCTCCGTACTGATGCTGTGCCGTATCGGCCGCCGGCTGTTCCGTTCGACGTTCCTGGGGTGTCTGGCGGGCGGGCTGCTCGCCGTCGACGGACTGCACTTCGTGATGAGCCGCACGGCACTGCTCGACCTGGTGCTGATGTTCTTCGTGCTGGCCGCGTTCGGGTGTCTGCTGCTGGACAGGGACTGGGCGAGACGGAAGTTCGCGGCCGCGCTGCCGGTGGACGCGGAGGGGGTGCTGCGCCCGGACGACGCGGTCGCCGGGGGGCTGCGGCTCGGCTGGCGGCCGTGGCGTATCGCCGCCGGTCTGATGCTGGGCCTGGCCTTCGCGACGAAGTGGAACGGCCTCTACATCCTGGCCGCGTTCGGGCTGCTCACGGTCGTCTGGGACGTGGGCGCGCGGCGCACCGCCGGCGCCGTACGCCCGTATCTCGCCGTGCTCAGGCGTGACCTGCTGCCGGCGTTCGTGTCGACGGTCCCGGTCGCGATCGTGACGTACATCGCCTCGTGGACCGGCTGGATCGTCACCGACAAGGGCTACTTCCGGAACTGGGCCGCCACCGAGGGCCGGGGCGGGATGTGGTCCTGGCTGCCGGACTGGCTGCGCAGCCTGTGGCACTACGAGAACGAGGTCTACAGCTTCCACGTCAATCTGACCTCCGGCCACACCTACCAGTCCAACCCGTGGAGCTGGATCGTCCTGGGCCGCCCGGTGTCGTACTTCTACGAGGACCCGAGGGGCGGCACGGAGGGCTGCACGTCGGCCCCGGGGGAGAAGTGCGCCCAGGAGGTCCTGGCGATCGGCACGCCCCTGCTCTGGTGGGCGGCCTGCTTCGCGATCCTGTACGTCCTGTGGCGCTGGTTCTTCCGCCGCGACTGGCGCGCGGGCGCCATCGCCTGCGCGATCGCGGCGGGCTGGGTGCCGTGGTTCTTCTACCAGGAACGCACGATCTTCCTCTTCTACGCGGTGGTCTTCGTCCCGTTCCTCTGCCTGGCGGTGTCGATGATGATCGGCGCGATGCTGGGCCCGGCGGGCTCGGACGAGAGACGCAGGACGATCGGCGCGGTGGGGGCGGGTGTGCTGGTGCTGCTGATCGTCTGGAACTTCATCTACTTCTGGCCGATCTACACGGGGCAGACGATCCCCATCGACCAGTGGCAGGACCGGATGTGGTTCGACACCTGGGTGTGAGCGCGCCGGTACGGCGGGTTCGCGCGCCGAACCGGCAGAGCGATCGTCCCGGCGGCCGTCGTGGCGATCGTCGCGGTCCGATAACGGCCCCTTCCCTGTTCACCCACGTCCCGTAGAGTGCGAAATCATTGCTCCTTTGAACACGTTCAAACGTGGTCGGGGGCACTCCTGGGGGAGGGGATCGCGCTCATGCGCAGTGGGGCGAAAGTCGCCGTGATCGGCGGCGTGTTCATCGTGGTGGCCGGTGGGGTCGCGTACGGGGCGTACAACGTCCTCGACGGGGGCGGCGGGGGGACGACGACCCAGTCGAAGGCGACCGAGGTCAGGACCGGGCCGCTCAGCGAGGAAGAGATCAAAACCACCGCCGAGGACTTCCTCGCCGCGTGGGCCGACGGCAAGGACCCCGAACTCGCCGCCGCGTACACCAACAACGCGGCCGAGGCGAAGGACGCCGTCGCCGGCTACAGCGAGCAGGCGCACATCACCGACGCCGTGATCACTCCGGGGAAGGCGACGGGCGCGAAGGTGCCCTTCACCGTCAAGGCGACGGTGAAGTTCGAGGGGCTGAGCAAGCCCCTCTCGTACGCCTCCGAGTTGACCGTCGTCCGTGGGCTGACGAGCGGCAAGCCGCTGGTCGACTGGACGCCGACGGTCATTCATCCGAAGCTGGAGAAGAACACGCACCTGGTCACCGGTCAGGCCGCGAAGCCGCCGATCAAGGCGGTCGACCGCAACGGGACCGAGCTGACGGCGCAGAAGTACCCGTCGCTCGCGCCGGTGCTCGAACAGCTGCGGAACAAGTACGGCGAGAAGGCGGGCGGCAAGTCCGGCGTCGAGATGTGGATCCACACCGACGGCGACAACACGCCCCGCTCGATGCTGCTGACGCTCTCCAAGGGAAAGACCGGCGAGCTGAGGACGACGCTCGACGCGAAGGTGCAGGCGGCGGCCGAGCAGGCCGTGAAGAAGTACAACGAGGCGTCCGTCGCGGCGGTGAAGCCGAGCACCGGTGAGATCGTCGCTGTCGCCAACAACCGCGAGGACGGCTTCAACGCGGCGATGCTCGGCAAGCAGGCACCGGGCTCGACGATGAAGATCGTGACCGCGGCGATGCTGCTGGAGAAGGGCCTGGCCGGGGCGGGCAAGCCGGCCGAGTGCCCCAAGTCGGTGCTCTACCAAGGCACTTCGTTCCACAACCTGGACAACTTCGACATCCCGGGCGGCACATTCACCCAGAGCTTCGCCCGCTCCTGCAACACCGCCTTCATCAAGCTGATCGACGACACGAAGGACGACCACGCGCTGCCCGAGGTGGCCACGCACGTCTTCGGCCTCGGGCTGGACTGGCAGACCGGCATCGCGTCCGCGGACGGCAGCGTGCCGCAGGCGGACGGGGGCGGGGCCGCCGCGCAGTACATCGGTCAGGGCACGGTCCAGATGAACGTGCTGAACATCGCGTCCGTCACGGCCACCACGAAGGACGGCACCTTCCGCCAGCCGATCATCGTCCCGCGCGATCTGGACGACCGCCAACTGGCCGTCGCGGAGCGGCAGTTGCCGGGGTCCGTGGGCCAGCAGCTGCGCGACATGATGCGGGCGACAGCCGCGTGGGGCACCGGTCAGAAGGCGATGTCCGGGCTCGGCGGGGACAAGGGCGCGAAGACGGGATCGGCGGAGGTCGACGGGCAGGCCACGTCGAACAGTTGGTTCACCGGCTTCCAGGACGACCTGGCCGTCGCCGCGAGCGTCGAGTCCGGCGGGCACGGCGGGGACGCGGCGGGACCGGTGGTCGCGGCGGTGCTCTCGGCGGGGTGAGGCGCCCGGTGCTGTCACGGGGCGAGCGCGGTCCGTGAGGCAACTGGTACTACTGGGTGCATGCATGAAGAGACCGCGCGGTCCGCGATCGACACGTTCATCTCCGCCTTCAACGCCTCGGACGACAGCTATGTGGCCGGGCTGCTCTCCCAGGCCCTGACCTCGGACGTGGTCTTCTGGGGACCGCTGGGCCGCAGCGAGGGGATCGAGGCGGTGGAGCGGTTCGTGCTGGACATCCGGCGCCACCCGGCGGGGACCGGCACGATGGTGCGCTGCTCGGCGGTGGACGTGCCGGACGAGTGGGCCCGGTACCAGTGGGTCTTCACCACACCGGACGGCGGCCCCCGCCTGGCGGGCACGGACGTCGTCCATCTGCGGCGGAGCCTCATCGACCAAGTCATCGTGTTCGCGGGGGAGATCGAGCCGTCCGGGCCCTGACGGGATGGCTCGCCCCGGTCTTCCGCCGGACGCGTGGGTGACGGAGGATCTGCGCATGACTCAGCAAGGAATCGGCGGGGCCCGGTCGGCCGACGCGGCAACCGCCTATCTGGAGACACTCCGTGGGCGGCTCGCCGCCGACGGATGCGAGGTGACCGGGACCCTCTGGGGTGACAGCCAGGTGGTCATCGGCAGCCGGTCGGACCGCAAGGCACGGTGGTTCGGCACCAAGGTTCAGCTGTTCGTCCTGGCCGCCGCCGTGCCCGAGGCCGACGACACGTCGCTGGCGAGCTTCACCAGGTGGGCGATGGAGTACGCCGGTGACCTCCGCGGCGGCCTGCCCGGCGCCCGCAACGCACTGATGGTCCTGCCCGCCCTGATCAGCGGCAACATCCGGCCGTCCGCCTCGGACTGGGCCGCCAAGGACGCCCGGCTCGTCGGAACGACCGTGGTCGGCCGTCCCGTCACGGTCCAGACGACGGTCCCGGGGACCGGCGGCGTCACCATGTACCGGGGCGGGGTCACCTGGGGCGGAATGTTCACGGGCCACGTCCTGGAGAAGGCGTCCCTGTACTTCCCCTGACCAGCCGCCATCCGAGACCAGCCACCAGCCACCAGCCACCCACCACTCGCGCGTCCGCCGGGTACTAGGGCGTGTCCGCAAAGTAGCGCCGTCCGCCCGTAGGGCGGGGCCTGCGGCGGCTGGTGCGGTGCATCGCAAGGCGGAGGATCGGCCTCGTACTGGGCGTACTTGGTCGATTCCGACAACGCGGCGAGGTGCCGTGCCAGGCGTCGCGGGCCAGGCGAGACTTTGCGGACACGGCCTAGTCCAACGACGGTGCCCGGTAAGGGCGGAAGAACGCGCGCAGTTCCTCCGCGTACAGCTCGGGCTCCTCGAACGCGGCGAAGTGGCCGCCGCGTTCGGGCTCGGTCACGCGGGCGACGTTCGCCGTGCGGTCGAGCCACGCGCGCGGCGGGCGGACGATGTCGCCGGGGAAGAGCGAGAAGCCGGACGGCACTTCGACGCGGCGGGCGAGCTGCGCGGGCGGGATCGCCGCGTTCGCGCCGTACATGCGCATCGACGAGCCGATCGTGCCCGTGAGCCAGTAGAGCGTGACGTTCGTCAGGATCTCGTCCTTCGTGAAGCTCCGTTCGACGTGACCGTCGCAGTCGCTCCACGCCCGCATCTTCTCCACGATCCACGCGGCGAGCCCGGCCGGGGAGTCGGTGAGCCCGAAGGCGGCGGTCTGGGGCTTCGTACGGTGCATGGCGGCGTACGCGCCCTCGGTCGCGCCCCAGGCCGCGGCGTCCCTGAGCCAGGCCCGCTCCTCGGGGGCGAGGTCCGCCGGATCGCCGGTGAAGACGGGGACGCCCGCGTCGGTGCGGTGGACGGCGACGACCCGGTCGGGGTGGTCGAGCGCGAGATACCGGCTCACATGGCTGCCGATGTCCCCGCCCGCCGCGCCGAACCGCGCGTAGCCGAGAAGATCCATCAGCTCGGCCCAGAGACCGGCGACGGCGATGGAGTTGAGGGGCGGGCCGGTGGGGCGGTCGGAGTAGCCGAAGCCCGGCAGGTCGGGCACGACGACGTCGAACGCGTCGGCGGGGTCGGCGCCGTGCGCGCCGGGGTCGGTCAGGAGCGGGATGACCTTCGCGTACCGCCAGAACGAGTCCGGCCAGCCGTGGCTGAGGACGAGCGGCAGCACGGGCCCGGTGGGCGCGACGGCACGTACGTGCGCGAAGTGGATCCCGAGGCCGCCGGCGCCGCCGGTGTCGGTGCCGGTGCCGGTGCCGCCGAGTCGGGCGCGGAAGCGGGGGAAGCGGGCGAGGGCCGCCTCCAGGGCCTGCCAGTCGAACTCGTCCGCCCAGTAGGCGACCAGCTCCCGGTGGTAGTCCAGGTCGGTCCCGAGCGACCACCCGGCGTCCTCGGGCGCGTCCGGCCAGCGCGTCGCCCGCAGCCGCGCGCGGAGGTCTTCCAGCGCGGCGGGCGAGGCCCGCGCGGTGAAGGGCTCGGGACGGCGGGGCGAGGCGGGGTCCGGCATGGGCCGCATCCTACGGAGAGGTCAGGCGGGAGCGGGGCGGGGCACACCGGGCGGCCGCTGCTGTCAACGTTGGGAGGACGGTCCTCGCCCGCCCCGGCGCCCCCCGGCGCCGGGGCGACGGCGGGCCCCGGCACTCAGTCCAGGCAGAACTCGTTGCCCTCCGGGTCCTGCATCACGATGTAGCCGGTGCTCAGCGGCGGAGCGGGCTCGTCGCGGCGTACGCGCGTCCCTCCGAGGGCGACCAGGCGGTCGCACTCGGCCTCCAGCGCCGCCATCCGCTCCTCCCCCGCCAGCCCGGGAGCCGCGCGGACGTCGAGGTGGACACGGTTCTTCGCGACCTTGTCCTCCGGCACCTGCTGGAAGAACAGCCGGGGGCCCTGCCCGTCCGGGTCCTCCAGGGCCGACTTCGTGTTGCGTTCCCCCTCCGGTACGCCGATCCGCGCCAGGAAGTCGTCCCACGCGGCCAACGGGTCGGCGCCCTCGGGCAGGTCGACGCCGGGCGGGCCGGGGTGGACGTAGCCCAGGACGTCGCGCCAGAAGGTCGACAGCGCGGCGGGGTCGTGGGCGTCGAAGGTGATCTGCACGTGGCGGCTCATCGGGTGGCTCCATTCGTGGCGGGATTCGCGTTCATGGCGGGGTTCGTATGTGCGTAGAGGTCCCGCAGCAGGCAGACCTCGGACAGATGGTGGATCAGCTCACGGTGGATGTGCAGCACCAGATCCGCCATCGGGGCATCCGGGTACGGCTCCTTCGCACCGACCGGGACCCGGAGCGCCGCGTCGTCCAGCCCGGACACCCCGGCGAGCCAGTTGTCGAGCTGGGTCCGTAGCTGGTCGAGCGCGGTGGCCGCGCCGTCGGCGTACACCCAGGTCTCACGCGACCCCACCGCCGCGCCGAAGTGCACCGCGTTGCGCGCGGCGAGTACGTCCACGATGACGTGATCCAGCCGCCAGGCGATGGTGGTGAAGTCCGCCGGGCCGGGGCCGGGGAAGCCGTGCCGGCTCCAGGCGCCCGGCACCGGCGACCAGAAGTACTCGTCGTCGGTGAGCCCGTCGAGCCGGGCCCGGAGCTGATGGTTCCAGTGGAACTCCCACTGCTCGCGCAGCGTCCGGTTCCAGTCGAGTTCGTCCGCGTTCATGCGCCCACCGTGGCACCCCTGGCGGACAGGATCGGTCCGCCATCTCTGTCAGGCTGGGCACCATGGACAGGGCGAGCGGGACCGCCGAGCGGGGTACGACGGAGCGGGTGCTGACGCTGCTCGGGCTGCTGCAGCAGCGCCGGCTCTGGACCGGTCCGGAGCTGGCCGGCCGGCTCGGGGTGACGTCGCGCACCGTACGGCGCGACGTCGAGCGGCTGCGCGCGCTCGGCTATCCGGTGCACGCCGGTCAGGGGGTCGGCGGCGGCTACCAGCTCGGCCCCGGGCAGGAACTGCCGCCGCTGCTGCTGGACGACGAGGAGGCCATCGCCGTCACCGTCTCGCTGCTCGCGGGCGCGGACGGCGGCAGTGGTGCGAGTGACGCGGCGCTCCGCGCGCTGACCAAGCTCGACCAGGTGCTGCCCACCCGGCTCCGGCACGAGGTGCGCGCGCTCTCCGGCTCGGTCGCGTTCTTCGGCAGGGGCCGCCCGCCGATCAACCCGGACGTGCTCATGACCCTGGCCAGAGCCTGCCGCGACGAGGTCGAGGCCGGCTTCGACTACCCCTCCGGGAGCGAGGTACGGCGGCGGCGGGCCGAGCCCTACCGTCTGGTCGCCTCCGACCGGCGCTGGTACCTCCTCGCCTACGACCTCGATCGCGACGACTGGCGCACCTTCCGCGTCGACCGGATGACCGCCGTGTCCGCGCGGACCTGGCGCTTCCGCCCGCGCGAGGCGCCCGACGCGGCGGCGTACGTGCAGGAGGGGGTGGCGAGCCGCGTCTATCCGCACCGGGCGCGCTTCCTCGTGCACGCGCCGGCCGACACGGTGCGCGAACAGGTCTCGGCGTCGGCCGCCGTCGTACGGCCGCGCGGGGACGACCGCTGCGAAGTGCTCAGCGGCGGCGGCGACCTCGACTTCATCCTCATGCATGTCCTGCTGCTGGGGCACGACTTCGAGGTACTCGATCCCGAGGAGCTGGCGGGGCGCGCCCGCGCGCTGGCGGAGAGGCTGCGGTCGGCCGGCGCACCTCGCTGAAACGCTTTCGCGCCCGCCCGTCGAAACGCGTTCGCACTCGCCGTCCCCCTGGCGCTAGCGTGCCCGCCATGAGCAACCCCGGCGGCACGCCTGACACCCCGGCCCATCCTCGCTTCGTCGAGGCCCTGCGCGAACTGGGCCTGGACGACCTGACCGGCCAGGTCCGCACCTTCCCGGACGCCACCCGTACGGCGGCCGAGGCCGCCGCCGCCATCGGCTGCGGGCTCAGCGAGATCGTCAAGTCGCTGATCTTCGAGGCCGACGGTGTCCCGGTCCTGGTGCTGATGGACGGCGCGTCGCGCGTCGATGTGGAGCGCGTACGGGAGGAGTTGGGCGCCGGGGCGGTCAAGCGGGCGCGCGCCGATCTCGTACGGGAGACCACCGGGTACGCGATCGGCGGTGTACCGCCCTTCGGCCACCGCACCCGGACGCGCGTCCTCGCCGACCGGGGGCTGCTCGACCACGCCGTGGTGTGGGCCGCGGCCGGCACGCCGCACACGGTGTTCCCGATGGACCCCAAGAGCCTGGTCTCGTACGCCGGCGGCACCCTGGTGGATGTCCGCGAGCGCACGGCGTGACGCCGGGCGTCGCCGCCGCCGTCCTCCTGGCGGCCGTCACGCACGCCACCTGGAACGCGATCGCGCACACCATCAAGGACCAGTTGGTCGCCTTCACCCTGATCGCGGGCGGCGGCACCGTACTCGGCGCGGTCGCCGTCTGCTTCGCACCCTTCCCGGCCGCCGGCGCGTGGCCGTATCTGATCGCCTCGGCGGTGCTGCACGTCGGCTACCAGGTGCTGCTGATGCGGTCGTTCAGCCTCGGCGACTTCGGCCAGATGTATCCGATCGCGCGCGGCACGGCGCCCCTGCTGGTGACCGTCCTGGCCGCGGTCTTCGTCGGCGAGTCGCTGGACCGCTGGCAGGCGACGGGCGTGGCCGTCGCGTCGGCGGGGCTCGTCGGCGTCGCCCTGTGGGGCATGCGGAGCGCGGAGACGAAGCCGCAGTGGCCCGCGCTGCTGGCCGCGCTCGCGACGGGCGTGTCGATCGCCGCGTACACCGTCGTGGACGGGGTGGGCGTACGCGAATCGGGCACGCCCCTCGGCTACATCGGCTGGCTGATGATCCTCCAGGGTTCACTGATCCCGCTGTACGCGCTCTACGCGCGCCGCGCGGGGCTGTTCGCCGCGCTGCGTCCCCATCTGCGGCTCGGCCTGCTCGGCGCGGCGCTGTCCGTCGGGGCGTACGCCCTGGTGCTGTGGGCCCAGACGCGCGCGGCACTCGCGCCGATCGCCGCGCTGCGGGAGTCGTCGATCATCGTGGGGGCGGCGATAGGCGCCGTGTTCTTCAAGGAACGGTTCGGCACGCCGCGCATCGCGGCCGCCGGGCTGATGGTGGTCGGCATCGGCCTGATGCTGCACACGAGTTGAGGGTCGTGACTGGTGTGGACCGCGAGGGCTCGGCGACACAGCGGATGTCGGCGCCCTGCTGCGAGTGGGCGCCTCGGTACAGACGCACGACGCCGTGGGCGCGACGCCTCCTTACGTGACGTCCGTCTACGGCGACATCGACTGGTCGCGCCATGTCCGACCTCGACAAGGATTTAATCTTGCGCATCGAGGCCGCGCACGCATGCCGCTCATCCGACGACACATCGCGACTGCTCAAGGACGCGTTCAAGGCGCCGCACTACACACACGGCAATCGGCTGCTGCCTGAGGTGAGAGCATAGGTAAGTCGTGGCTGGGTGGTCGACTTCACGGCTACGGAGCCACTTTCGGCGCGACCCCAAAACCGCTCCACCAACCTCTCGGATCTCGATCCGCGGTAAAAATGAGCCAGCCCCCTAAGGGTGACCGCGCAACGATGCCGGAAGAGTGCACGCCCACTTCAAAAGTTGCGCAGACATCTGCGAAACCGTTAGCGCAGGCGAGGTATATCAGTTGCGGGATGACTCTCCATCCAAGTTGCTTGCCGACCACCACCTGTCGCACTGACTCCGAGAAAACAATGTTGGAACTGCGGGGGGCTCGTCTTTCTTATGAGGAGCCCTTCTCAGAAACACTCCACCAGGGCCACATAGGTCAGACAGCATGCATAACCCTAAGGCATCGCGACTGCGGCACACCCACCGAAGAAGATGTGGCCACATCTAGCCGACCATCAATCCTCAACGAGACGAAAATAGGGCGTCTAATTTGAGTTCAGAAGTTGCGAGAAATGTGGGAGAGGAATTCGTCTGTTTCCATTTCGCGCGTTGATGCACCAACCCTCAAGAAGAACCTGTTCTTGTATGAAATGGGTTTACCGAGCGATCTAGGCTTCATGATCCAAAGGACCTTTCCGTCACAGACGAGTGGGCTAAAGCTGTGCACAAGGTCAGCAGAGAAATCAGGGTCAACTTGGGCGGACTTGATCCTTTCCTGCCACTTGAGCCACCAAGAGTCGATGTCGTGACCCAGGTGAGAAATCTGCTCCTCGGTACCCACTACGTGCTGCCCGTGAATTTCGACCGAGGTCACGCCGAAGAGTTCTGTCAATCGGTGCGCCGCCGATTTCTTGTCTGCAACCCCGATCAGAATTAGACCAGTTGCGTCGCGACTCCAGTTTGCAATACCAACTGCGGTCTGCATTACTTCGTCAAATAGATCCACATTCTCGGTGGGCGGGTTCGAGAGTTCACAGAATCCTTGCTTAAGCTCAATGAGGGGATCCTCGTTAACCGGGCCCTGCAGGTAGCTCTCGATTAGCATGCGCGCATTGAGTTGCTTGGCAACACTTTTGGGTTCGGGATTAAAGAATGCCTTCTTGATGCGACGCTTTACCTGCGGGTATAGCTTGGCCTTCTCATCCTTACCCCACGCACTTCCGCCGGTCGGAATGGCAAGGTCACGACCCCAAAAATTGTCCAAGACATTGCGAATCGCCTCCATTGAGAGAGGCTGCATCTCATCAACGAAAGTGAGCTCATAAAGAACAGAAAAGACTGCCTGAAACTGCCGTCGCGTGCCCTTCTCATAGGTCTCCAGATGGACCATGTGGCGGCCAAGTGGGCCGTGGTCAAGCATAGCTTCATCCAGCAGCTCGATTACCGAGACGATTCGTTGCTGCAGGTTTTCAATTCCAACAGTCATGATAGCCGCGTTAACTACATCCGGGGAAGCTGACCTGATTTTCCGTGGCAATCCGTAAGCCACGTCTCGATTCTGCCACCCACTCGTAGGCCACGGACTAAGAACGGCATCGAGAATCAGGTCCAATACCATTTCTTCATCACCGGACGAGCGAATGTCATCTGCGCCAATAATGTTGTGTCGCGTCCAGAAGATGCGGTCGAGATCTAGGCCATATTCAAGATCTTTCCGCGAGATGGAGAGCTTTTCCATCTCGCTGAGGGTAAGAGCTTCAGCGAAAGTTCCGTCGCCTCGAATAGTGGCGCTAGTACGTCGCACCACATCTGATAGCGGCCCTGTTACACCTGCCTGCCGAATCTCGTGCAGACTCAAGCGCCGGCCGCCACTATTGATTCGACGGAAAACCTCGTCGATCGATGAGGTTGCCGCATCGCGATAGGTCGATACAGGGATTTGATAGTTGGCAATCTCCAAAGATGTCTCACGAGACATTACCGGCTCTTTCTGGGCAAGCTCTCTAGAGTGGAGCTTGGCCAAGGTGTCACCCGTTGTGGCCAAATCAAAGTATTCTCCATTATAAGGGTATTTATTTTCCATGAAAGAGAAGAACGCTTCGAGACGCTGAAGCCCATCGATCAGCTCGAAAATTTCCAGTCCACCTTTTCTTCTCTGAGCGAGGAGAATTAGCGGGATCGGCAGCTTGTTGACGGCTGAGTCGATGAGTTTCTCCTTCTCGTCGCGTGTCCAGACGAGCTTTCGCTGATAGCGGCGGTCGACAAGGAGTTTATTCTTGTAGTACTGGTTGTAAAGCTGATGGAGGTTCTGTCCTTGGACGGATAGCTCTGAACTCTGCATGTGTATCACCGTAGTCGACGTACTGGGGATTGGTCTCGTAGATTACAGAAATGGGTCAGGCCAAAGTACGGCGGTGCGTGCCTTGCGTGCTGCATACTGACGTCGATCAAGAAACGCACTGTCGGATACGGTTCGTACGAGCTCGCGGCGCAGTCGGTCGCGTGAACGTTCACGTACTTCTATGCGCTCTCCGTCGACACCAAGGTGGCGCATCCGCCGAACCAGCACATAGCAGCCGCATGTTGCGCTCTCATTGATTAGCGGTGTGACCTGACCGTCGTTGATCAACGCGGCATGGGGCGGCTCATCGACCCCCGATGATGGGGCACGGCTGCCGACGAACGCCCCGTACTCCTACGGAGTCTGCCAACTCAAGCTGTGATGCTCCGTAGCCGTGACCATCAGGTCCCACTCCGGGTGGTCGAAACTGAACCTCTCCAGGTCGACCAGGATCACCCGGTCATCACGATCCACCATGAGGTTCTGCACGTGAGCATCCCCGTGCACGGACCCCTTCCGCGACTCGAAGCGCAACTCCGCAACCCGGCCACGGAGTTCACGCGCGCGCTTACGCAGGAACGCGCGGTCGTCCTCCGGTATGCCGGTCGCCGCGTTGATGCGTCGGTCTGTCCGGTCCAGCACCGGGTACGGAGGGAGACTCAGGGAAGCAGGGAGGGTGAGCGAGTGGAGATCCCGGAGGATCGCTCCCAACTCGCCATACTTCGGCCTACGGTCACTCTCCTCGATCAAGCGCCAGAAAGTGACCGGGTGACCATCGACAACAACCGGTTGCTCCAAATCATCCAGAACCCGCGTCGCTGGAAAGCCCTCACCGGCCAGCCAACGGGACACAGCGACCTCACCCCGGGCCGATTCCAGATACTCGGTCGACCGAGCGATCCGAACCACCACCGGGTGCGCCTCCAGACGGAACAGAGCATTCTCACCCAGGCGGATCAGACGGGCCCCCTCACCGTCGAGCCCCGCCCGCCGGCATGCCGCAGCCACCACCCTCGTAGCGACAGCCGAAGTGAACCCTTCCCCCGCGCTCCGCTCAGCACCAGACGGCATGCCCCACCAACTCCCTCAGCTAATGCCGGCCTGTCATGCGGACAATCAAGGCGCCCGTACCCACGGACAGTGACGACAGGCGAGACCATAGTGTCGGCCGGGCTGCGGACGAGTTGAGGGTGGGGCAAGAGATGAACAACCGACGGCGGAAGAAGCTCTCGCGGCGTCTGGTGTGGGCCGCGCGGCTCGGCCACACCGCGGAGGTCGGCGCGCTGCTGCGGGCGGGAGCGCCGGCGCAGACGTACGACTCCGAGGGGTCGACGCCCCTGTACGCGGCGTCCGTGCACGGCGACGCCATCGCCGTACGCCTGCTCCTGGCGGCGGGCGCGCTGCCCGACACGGAGAGCGGGGACGGCACGGAGGGCACGCCGCTGTGCGGGGCCGCGTGCTGGGGGCATGCCGGCGCCGTACGCGAACTGCTCGCGTACGGCGCCGATCCGCACTTGCGCGAGGACGGCGGCGGCGGGCGCTCGCCGCTGGAGTGGGCGCGGACCGGGCCGTATCCGGAGACGGTGCGGCTGCTGGAGGAGGCGGGGGCCTGAGAAGGCGGGCGGGGGGTCAGGCGCGGCCGGCCGCGGCCAGCATGTCGAGCGACACCTGCCACAGCCGCGCGGCCGCGGCGGGGTCCTGGGCGTGCGCGGCGACGCCGCCGGAGTCGCCCTCGCGGTGCGGACGCGCCTCGTGGCAGTCCTCGAAGTACCGGCCGCCGATGCCTTCGAGCCCCGGCCAGGTCGCGACCAGCACGGAGGTCGCCGCGCCCTGCTGGGGCGTCTTGAACGTGTAGCCGGAGGCGATCGCCTTGTCGAGTTCGTCCTGGCTCATATGGCGGGTCAGGTTCGACAGGACCGCGCCGGGGTGGACGGCGTTGGCGGTGATGCCGTCGCCGGCCCAGCGCCGGTTCGCCTCGACCGCGAAGAGCGCGGTGGCCGTCTTGGACTGGCCGTAGGCGAGTTGGGTGTCGAACGGCCCGTCGTGGAAGTCGATGTCGTCGAAGTTCACGGCCTGCCGCAGATGCCCCACCGAGGTGAGCGAGACGACCCGCGCCCGGTCCGCGGCGGCGAGCGCCGGGTGCAGACCGGTGGCGAGCGCGAAGTGGCCCAGATGGTTCGTGGCGAACTGCAGCTCCCAGCCCTCCGGCGTCCGCAGCTCGGGCGTGTACATCACACCGGCGTTGTTGATCAGGATGTGCAGCGGCCCGTCCCACGCGGCGACGAACGCGGCGACGGACCCCTGGTCGGCGAGGTCGAGCGGCGCGACGAGCACCCGCTGGTTGCCGGTGGTGCCGGTGATGTCCTGGGCGGTGCGCCCGCCCGCGTCGATGTCGCGTACGGCCAGGGTGACTTCGGCGCCCGCGCCGGCGAGCGCACGGGCGGTCTCGACGCCGATACCGGAGGAGCCGCCGGTCACGACGGCGCGCCGGCCGGTGAGGTCGACACCGGCGACGACCTCGGCGGCGGTGGACTCGGCGTCGAACGGGGTGGTGATGCGGCCGGTGGAGTCGGTGGTCATCGGGCTACCTGCCTCTCGGGGCTGTCGGGGGCGCCGCCGGGACTTTCCGAACTTCTCGGACTTCCCGGTCGGCACCCCGCAACCCAACCACCGCACGCGGGCCGTTCAGGGGAGGCGGAGCGGCCCGTTTCCGTCGGGGGGCGGCGCGGGCAGCCGCCAGTACTGGCGTTTGCTCTCGTCGCGGACGGCCAGGCCCAGCGCGTTCAGCTCGGCGCGCAGGGCCCGGACGTCCTCCCCCGAGTCGGTCTTGCGCATCGCGTGCGCGCGGGCGGTCAGCAGGGCGTTCGCGCCCACCGGGAGGCCCGGCGTGTCCGGGACCCAGAGGTGGAAGTCGGCCCTGTGCGGGTCCTCGGCCGCCCAGGCGTAGCCGTGGGTGGTGAAGGCGGTGGCCAGGGCGGCGCGGTTCAGGTCGAAGGGCTCACGGACCAGTTCCTCGGTGTGACGGCCGAGCAGTACGAGGAACTTGCCGTCCAGGAAGACCGTGCCGACATCGGCCCGGCGCAGCTCACGGGTCTCGTCGCGGATCTTGAGCGTGAGCCGGGTGTCCGACACCCGTACGGTCAGCGACTCGTGCAGCGCGATGAACCCCACCAGCACCCCGAGCAGCACGCCCGCCGTCACCCCCAGAACGGTGAGCCACGGTTCGGGAATGGAGTTCAGCAGCTTCGCCGGGCCCTTCAGCGGGGCCCAGTCCCAGCCCACCAGCCAGTTGGCGAGGAGTTTCACCAGCCAGCCGAGGAGCGCGCCGGCGGCGGCGAACGCCGGGACGAGCCAGACCGGTTGGGCCAGCACGGTGACGTCGGCGCTCTGTTCGGGGATTGCCTTCATGCTCCGAGGCTAGGAAGCGGTGGCCGGGGCCGGTATCCGTCGAAGGGATCCGCGGGCGTGACGAAAGTATCGGCCCTGCCGCGGCTCCCGCTCCGTACCGGACCGCCGCGCCTGACGTACCGGACCGTCGCGCCTTGACCTCGATCGCACTCCAAGTCCTAGAGTGCCCGACGTACGCCCCATCAGATGCCTGACCAGCAAGGGAACACGACATGCGCTACCGCACTCTCGGCGGCACCGGTATCGAGGTGAGCGCCCACTGCCTCGGCACCATGATGTTCGGCTCCGTCGGCAACAGCGACCACGACGACTCCGTACGCATCATCCACTCCGCCCTCGACCGGGGCGTCAACTTCCTCGACACCGCGGACATGTACTCGGCCGGTGAGTCCGAGGTGATCGTCGGCAAGGCGCTCAAGGGCCGCCGTGACGACGTCGTACTCGCGACCAAGGTGCACTTCCCGATGGGCGAGGGCCGCAACCGGGGCGGCAACTCGCGGCGCTGGATCGTCAAGGAGGTGGAGGAGAGCCTGAAGCGGCTGGACACGGAGTGGATCGACCTCTACCAGGTCCACCGGCCCGACCACACGACGGACATCGAGGAGACCCTGTCCGCGCTGACCGATCTCGTACGGGAGGGCAAGATCCGGGCGTTCGGCTGCTCGACGTTCCCCGCCGAGGAGATCGTGGAGTCGCACGTCGTCGCCGAGCGCAGGGGGCTCCACCGGTTCAGGACCGAGCAGCCGCCGTACTCGATCCTGGCGCGCGGCATCGAGACGGCGGTGCTGCCGGTGTGCGAGCGGTACGGGATGGGCGTGCTGACCTGGAGTCCGCTCGCCTCGGGCTTCCTCACCGGCAAGTACCGCAAGGGCGGCGCGATCGACCTGACCACGGGCCGCGCCGCGCTGACCCCCGCCCGGTTCGATCCGACGCTCCCGGTGAACATCGCCAAGCTGGAGATCGTGGAGCAGTTGGCCGAGCTGGCCGCCGGTATCGGCTGCTCGCTGCCGGAGCTGTCGGTGGCCTTCACCGTCGCGCATCCTGCGGTGACGTCGGTCATCATCGGCCCGCGCACGATGGAGCAGTTGGACGGTCTGCTGAAGGGCGCCGCGCTCACGCTGGACGACGAGACGCTCGACCGTATCGACGAGATCGTGGCGCCCGGTACGAACGTCTACCACCCGGACGGCGTCTGGAAGCCGCTCGCGCTGACCGAGCCCGCACGGCGGCGACGCCCGGCCGGGGACCGGGCCGCCGCGTAGGGGGTTTGGGGCAGGAGTGGAGGTCAAGTGGGCTGTCGGACGGTCGACTTGAGCACGGTGGGCGGCGCGAACACCACATCCACCGGGACGCGCGCCGCCACCATCCGCCGGTAGCGGTCGAGTTGGGACGGTCTGTTCACACAGAGCGCGCCGGTGACGAGCTGTCCGTCCGTGTACACGGCGACGAACCGGCCCTCCGCGACCGTCCCGGCGACGACGTGCGGGACACCGGTGGCGAGCCCGACGAACTGGATCTCGGTGCCGTACTGCTCCGACCTGAAGTAGGGCAACGACTCGAACGACAGGGCGCATTCACCGTCCGCCAGCAGCGTGTCGGCGGCGGCCACGGCCTGCTCCATCGTGTCGCTCCGGTGCTCGCTTCCGTTCCGGTTCTCGACCCGCATCACCTCGCCGAACAGCGGGTTGAACCAGCGGGCCACGCTCCCGGCCGCGACGACGCGCGAGGCACCCACCGCCGCACACGTCGCGTCCAGGAGCACTCCGTCCTCGACGTCGAGACCGCTCCCCCGCAGCCATTCGGTACGCGGCGCGAGCCCCGCCGCGATCACCACCACATCCGCCGGTACGAGACGGCCGTCGGCCGTCACGACCCCCTCGGGGCGGAGGGCCACGGCGCGGGCGCCGGTCGTCACGGCCGTGCCGTTCTCGCGGTGCAGCCCGGCCAGCTCCCGCCCCATCTCCGTACCGAGCACACCCTCCAGCGGGGCGGCGCCCGATTCGACGAGGGTGACGTCGAGACCGCGGGCCCGGCAGTACGAGGCGACCTCGCAGCCCGTGAATCCGGCGCCGACGACGGCGACCCGGGGGCCGCCGACGAGCGCGGCGCGCAGCGCACGGGAGACCTCGGCGCTCTCGATGCTCTCGGCGTTCTCGATGCTCTCGGCGTTCTCGGCGTTCTCGGAGCCCTCCGCGTTCTCCGTGTTTTCCGTGTTCTCCGCGTCTTCGGCGTTTTCTGCGTTTTCGAAGGTACGGAGGGCGAAGACGGCCGGATGACCGCTCCGCAGCCCGGTGGGTCGCCGCGCCGCGGCGCCGGTGGCGATCACCAGCCCGTCGAAGTCCAGGGTCCGGCCGCCCGACAGCCGGACGTTACGGCCGACGAGGTCCAGCCCCTCGGCCGTCGTATGCGGCAGCGCCTCGGCGTCGAGGGCGGGCGGGATGCCGTCCGCCGCGTCGACCACCGTGAGCCGGCCGTCGAAGCCGCGCTCGCGTAGGGCCTCCGAGGTGCGTATTCCCGCAGGGGAGGCACCGACAACGGCGATATGACGGAGCGTTCCGTCGATCCCGCGGATCCCGGTCATTCCCGATCGCCGACCCGGAATCCCGGCTTGATGTCGTACTTCATCAGTCCGACTTCCTTTTCGCGCAAGGGTTGTTCGATCAAAGGGCAGTTACCCATTTCCTGTCAAAGGGTGTTAAACATCCCCGGACATCGCCGAATTAGACGGTGCGGATGTGGGTGTGGCGACCCGCCACCCACAGGTCCCCCTCGATGCCCGCCGCCGCCTCGCGCAGCGGCGGCAGCAGATCGGCGAGGGACTCCTCCGCGGTGCGACGGCCGACGGGCATCGACACGTTGACCGCGGCCACCACCCGGCCGTCACGATCGCGTACGGGTACGGCGAGAGACCGCAGCCCCTCCTCCAACTCCCCCTCGACCAGCGCGTATCCGTCCCGCCCCGCCTGGTCGAGCAGGGCGCTCAGCCGCTGCGCGGAGGTGACGGTGTACGGCGTGAGGGCCGCCGGGGCGGGCGTACGCAACCGCTCCACGCGCTCGTCCGGCGGCAGGCCGGCCAGGAGGTCGGCCAGCAGGACGCGGCCCATGGACGTCGCGTACGCCGGGAAGCGCGTACCGACCGTGATGTCGACGCTCATGATCCGTTCGGTCGCGACCCGCGCGACGTACTGGATGTCGTCCCCGGCCAGGACCGACATCGACGCGGACTCCTGGACCCGCTTCACCAGGGTCACGAGATGCGGCTGCGCCAGTAGCGGCAGCGTGAGGCCGGAGAGCGGGGCGAAGCCCAGGTCGAGCACGCGCGGCAAGGGTCGGAACAGGCCGTCGTCGCTCGCGACGTACCCGAGGTGATCCAGGGTGATCAGCGCGCGTCGGACCGTGGCGCGGGCCAGGCCGGTGGTCTGCGCCAGCGCGCTCAGCGGGACACCGGTCGCCCGGTCACCGGCCGGGACCTGGCCGAAGGCCGCCAGGACCGCGAGCCCGCGCGCCAGGGACTCCACGAAGCCGGGGCCCATCTCCCGCTTGGACTCGCGGGCCCGTTCGGAGTCGGCGGACGGGGCGCTCGCCGGGGGCCGCGGGTGCCCAACGGGCGCACGCCTCGTCTCCGCCGCCGGCTCCCCATCCAGCGCACCCTCCGGCTCCCCTTCCAGCGCCGCCTCCATCTCCGCGACCGTCTCCCGCAGCCGGGGCAGCAGCGCCTGCCGCATCGACGCCAGTTCCCGGCGGCTCGTGTGGCTGACGACGCTGACGACCCCCACCGGCCGCCCCGCCCCGTCGCGTACGGGCATCGCCAGCGCGACGAGTCCCGGCTCGATCAGCTGGTCGTCCTCGGACCAGCCCAACCGCCGTGCGGCGTCCACGCGTTGTCGGAACGACTCACCGGCGCGCGCCGCCTCCGCCGGTACGGCGGGAAAGCCGTCGTACAGCGGATCGCGTCGACGCCGTGCCTCCCAGGCGTCCCACTCCGCCTCGGTCCAGTCGACGGCGAGGAGCGCGCCCACCGCGCCGCACTCGGCGGGCAGCCGGTCGCCGATCCGGAAGGCGAGGGACATGGTGCGGCGCCGTGTCGACTGATGGACGAAGCGGATACCGTCCCGGTCGGGCACGGCGAGCGAGACGGACTCGTCGAGTTCGTCGGCGAGCCGGTCCGCCGCCGGGCCGCAGACGTCGGGCAGCCGGCAGGCGGACAGGTAGGCGTTGCCCAGCTCCGCCGACCGGGGCGCCAGGACGGCCGACTTTCCTTCGAGGCGGACATGGTCCAGGCGCTCCAGCGTGCTGAGGGTGCGGTCGACGGTCGAGCGGGCCAGGGCGGTGGCCCGTACGAGATCGCCGACGGACAGCCGCCCGCCCGCCCCGGCGAGCGCGCGCAGCACGGACAGCCCACGGATCAACGGCCCGACGGCCTCACGCGGCGCGGCGGGTGCGGCGGGTGCGGCGGGTGCGGCGGGTGCGGCGGCCGGATCGTTCATGGGCTCTCCTCGGTCGGCGGAGGTGGTCGACAGCGCCCCATTGACAGCTCCCGACCCCGGGACGACACTCTGGCCGTCGCGATTCATGAACATTAGTTCACCAGGCGAACACTACCTAGAAGAGAACCGGAGAGACGATGGCCGACCTCCGCTCGCTCCACGACGGCGTCGCCGACCTGATCCACGACGGGGACACCGTCGCCATGGAAGGCTTCACCCATCTCATCCCGCACGCGGCGGCGCACGAGGTCATCCGTCAGGGCATCACGGATCTGACACTGGCCCGGATGACCCCCGACGTGATCTACGACCAGCTCATCGGCGCGGGCGCGGCGAGGAAGCTGGTCTTCTCCTGGGGCGGCAACCCCGGCGTCGGCTCGCTCCACCGCTTCCGGGACGCCGTGGAGAACGGCTGGCCACGCCCCCTCGAACTGGACGAGCACAGCCACGCCGGCATGGCCAACCGCTATGTCGCCGGGGCGTCGAAGCTCCCGTTCGCCACTCTGCGCGGCTACCGGGGCAGCGATCTCCCCCTTCGTACGGACACCGTCGCCACCGTCGTCTGCCCGTTCACCGGCGAGGAGTTGGCGGCGGTCGCCGCGCTCAATCCGGACGTCACGGTGATCCACGCCCAGCAGGCGGACCGCGAGGGCAACGTGCAGCTCTGGGGGCTGCCCGGCGTCCAGAAGGAGGCGGCGCTCGCCGCCCGCCGGGTGCTGGTCACCGTCGAGGAGCTGGTCGACGCCCTCGAACCGCGCCCCGGCGCCGTGGTGTTGCCCACGTGGGTGATCGACGCGGTGGCCGTCGTGCCGGGCGGGGCGCACCCGTCGTACGCCGCCGGGTACTCGGTCCGCGACAACGACTTCTACCGGTCGTGGGACGCGATCGCCCGCGACCGGGCGACGTTCACGGCCTGGCTGGACACACACGTACACGGACGCGGCGCCGACGAGGTGATCGCTTCATGAACGCCGCCCTCGCCGACGTGACACCCGACGACGCCACACCCCATGACGTCACACCTCACGACGCCACACCTCACGCCGTCACACCTCACGCCGTCACACCCGACGAGCTGATGGAGATCAACGCGGCCCGTGCCCTCGCCGGTGCCCGTACCTGCTTCGTCGGCATCGGTCTGCCGAGCACCGCCGCCAATCTCGCCCGCCGCACCACCGACCCGCGACTCGTCCTTCTCTACGAGTCCGGCACCATCGGCTCCAAGCCCACCCGCCTCCCGCTCTCCATCGGCGACGGCGAACTGGCCGACACGGCGGACGCGGTCGTCTCCGTGCCGGAGATGTTCAACTACTGGCTCCAGGGCGGCCGTATCGACGTCGGCTTCCTCGGCGCGGCGCAGGTCGACCGCTTCGCCAACGTCAACACCACCGTCGTCGACCGGGGTCCGGACCGGCCCGAGGCGCGGCTGCCCGGCGCCGGCGGCGCCCCGGAGATCGCCGCCAACTGCGGCCGGGTGCTGCTCGTCCTGCGCCACACCCCGCGCAACTTCGTGCACCGCCTCGACTTCGTCACCACGCTCGGGCACGGCGCGGGACCGCGCGACCGGGCCTCGCTCGGCATGCCGGGGCGCGGTCCCGTCGCCGTCATCACCGACCTGGGCATCCTGCGCCCCGACCCGGAGACGGCCGAGCTGGTACTGACCGAGCTGCACCCCGGCGTCACGGTGGACCAGGCGCGCGCGGCCACCGGCTGGGAGCTGCGTACGGCCGAATCCCCGACCGGCTCCCCGGCCACCACCGACCCGCCGAGCGCGGCCGAACTGACCGCACTGCGCGCGCTCAAGGCGCCCGGCGCCAACAACAAGGAGTGAGACCACATGCGAGACGTGTACGTCGTGGACGCCGTCCGCACGCCCTTCGGCAAGTACGGCGGCGCGTACGCCGGAGTGCGCCCGACCGGGCGGGCCGCCACTACACCGACCTGCACACCGTCGAGTTGAACGAGGCATTCGCCGCCCAGGTACTCGGCTGTCTCGCCGGTCTCCCCGACCTCGACCCGTCCCTCGTCAACCCGCGCGGCGGCGCCCTCGCCATCGGCCACCCGCTGGGCGCGTCGGGCGCCCGGCTCGCGGGGGCCGTCGCGCATCAGCCGGCCGCACACGGTTCCGGTACGGGCGTCGCGGCCCTGTGCGTCGGGGTCGGCCAGGGAGTCGCCCTCGTACTGGAGCACCCATGACAGACACCACACCCGCCACACCTCAGGGGGACATCGACCGCGAGATGGCCGAGCACCAAGCGGCCTACCTGGCGGCCCGCGCGGCCGGCGCGCCCCCCGCGCACCACCCGGCGCGCGACTACCCGCCGTACCGGAGCACGCTGCTGCGCCACCCGAAGCGCCCGCCGGTTGTCGTGGCGGACGACCCGGAGGCCGTCGAGCTGTACGGCCCGGTGTTCGGGCACACCGATGTCATCGACCTCGACGCGGACCTGACGGCCCAGCACGCCGGTGAGCCCCTCGGCGAGCGCATCACCGTCTCGGGGCGGCTGCTGGACGGCGCGGGCCGTCCCGTACGGGGCCAGCTCGTCGAGCTGTGGCAGGCCAACGCGGCCGGGCGCTACGCCCACCGGCGGGACCGCCATCCGGCGCCGCTGGACCCGCACTTCACCGGGGCGGGCCGGACGCTGACGGACGACGACGGCGGCTACCGCTTCACGACGATCAAGCCCGGCGCGTATCCGTGGGGCAACCACGACAACGCCTGGCGCCCGGCGCATCTGCACTTCTCGCTGTTCGGTACGGCCTTCACCCAGCGCCTCGTGACGCAGATGTACTTCCCGAACGACCCCCTGTTCGCCCACGACCCCATCCTCCGGTCGGTCACGGACGAGTCCGCGCGGCAGCGGCTGGTGGGGACGTACGACCACGGGCTCTCACAGCCCGGCTGGGCACTCGGCTATCGCTGGGACATCGTGCTGGACGGCCCGTCCGCCACCTGGATCGAGGAGGGACGCGAATGACGGTGTACGACTCCGCTCAGCACCCCGACCGGGCCGGCGGCCCCACGCCGTCTCACACGGTCGGCCCCTTCTACGGTTACGCGTTGCCCTTCCCCGGCGGCGGCGAACTGGCGCCCGTGGGCCACCCGGACGCGATCTCCGTGCACGGGGGCGTGTACGACGGCGCGGGCGCGCCGGTGCCCGACGCCCTAGTGGAGCTGTGGCAGTCGGACCAGTCGGGTGAACCGGTGCGCCGGGCGGGATCGATGCGGCGGGACCCGGTGACGGGCGGTTTCGCGGGGCGTGACGGTGTCACGTTCACCGGCTGGGGGCGGGTCGCGACGGACGCCGACGGGCAGTGGGCGGCGCGGACCCTGCTGCCGGGCGCACGCCCGGGGCGCGCTCCCTACCTCAGTCTGTGCGTCTTCGCGCGGGGGCTCACGCATCACCTCTTCACCCGCCTGTACTTCCCGGCGCCGGAGTACGCCGAGGCGCGTTCCGCCGATCCGCTGCTCGCCTCGCTGGACGCGGACCGGCGGGAGACGCTGTTGGCGAAGGCCGGGCCCACGCCCGGCACGTACCGCTTCGACATCCGACTTCAGGGCGACGAGGAGACGGTTTTCCTTGACTTCCGCTGACCACGCCGCTGACCACGCCGCCGACCCGGCCGCAGAACGCGCGGCCGACCGCGCCACCGACCATGCCACCGCCCCGTCGGATTCCGGTCCCTCCCCCGACGCGGGGCTGCTCTCGCCCGGCCGGGCGGGATCCGCCGCCGAGGCGGCGACCGGTGACGCCGCCTTCCTCCGGGCGATGCTCGACGCCGAGGCGGCGCTGGCGCGCGCGCAGGCGGCGGTCGGTCTCGCGCCGACGGCTGCGGCGGACGCGATCACGGCGGCGGCGGGGACGGCGGAGCGGTTCGACGTACGGGACGTGGCGCTGCGGGCGCGCGCCGGAGGCAATCCGGTGATCCCCCTGGTGGCGGATCTGACGACGGTGCTGGACGACGAGGAAGCGGCGCAGTACGTCCACCGGGGCGCGACCAGCCAGGACATCGTGGACACGGCGATGATGCTGGTGGCCACCCGTACGGTGCCGCTGATCCTGGCGGATCTGGACCGTACGGCGGACACGCTCGCCGCCCTGGCCACCGCCCATCGCACCACGCCGATGGCGGGGCGCACCCTCACGCAGCACGCGGTCCCGACGACGTTCGGGCTGAAGGCGGCGGGCTGGCTCTCGTCGGTACGGGACGCCCGCACCCGGTTGGCGGCTGTCCGGCTGCCGGTCCAACTGGGCGGTGCGGCGGGCACGTTGGCGGCCTTCGCGCGGAGCGACGACGCGGTGGCCGGCACACCGGAAAGCACCTCCACCGCCGCGTCCTGCGAGCCCGTCTACGACCTCACCGGTGCGCTCGACACCACGTTGGACAGCCCTCCCGAGCCGCTGCCCGACTATCCGCCCGCCACGGGCACCGACCCGAGACTGGACCCCGAGCCCGAACTCGGGGCCGACCCCGCCCCCGACGAACCGGTCTACGACCTGACGGGCGCGGCCCCCACCAGATCGGTCGAGGCCGCCGTCCCCGAGGGCTCGGAGGAGTCGGCGGGCCGCCCGGCAGGTTCGGCGGGTTCGGCGGAGAACGAGACCGGGGCCCCGGGGGCGGACCGGGGCGCGCCCGGCACCGACAACGGCGTGCGCCTCCTCGCCGCCTACGCCGCCCAGCTCCGCCTCGCCGAACCGACGCTGCCGTGGCACACCCTCCGTACCCCTGTCGCCGATCTAGGCTCGGCCCTCGCCTTCGCCGCCGGCGCGCTCGGGAAGGTGGCCGCCGATGTGCTCGTGCTGTCCCGGACCGAGATCGGGGAGGTCGCCGAGGCGCGCGGCGGCGGTTCGTCCGCGATGCCGCACAAGCGGAACCCGGTGCGGGCCACCCTGATCGCCGCCGCCGCGCGGCAGGCGCCCGCGCTCGCCTCCGTACTGCTGGGGTCACTCGTCGCCGAGGACGAACGCCCCGCAGGTCCCTGGCACGCCGAGTGGCAGCCGCTGCGCGAGCTGCTGCGGCTGACCGGCGGAGCCGCCCACGACGCCGCCGCACTCGCCCACGGCCTGCGGGTCTTCCCCGACCGGATGCGGGACAACCTCGGCCTGACCCACGGGCTGCTCGTCAGCGAGCGGCTGGCGACGGCCCTGGCCCCGGCCGTCGGCGCGGCCCGCGCCAAACAACTGGTCGGCGCCGCCGCCCGCCTCGCGTCGGGCGCGGGCATCCCGCTCGCGCAGGCGCTCACGGAGACCGATCCGGCGGTCGCCGAGCTGATCGGGGAGGAGCGGCTGCGCGCCCTCACCGACCCGGCCGGCTACACGGGCTCCGCCCCGGCGCTCGTGGACCGCGCCCTCGCCGAACACGCCGTCGCCGACAGCGCCCTGGCGCGGGCCGCGTTGGCCGACCACCCGGAGGACCCACCGGAGGAGGCCCCTCGATGAGCGACGAGACCGATGACGGGGCCGGGACAGGCACCGGGACCGGCACCGAGACTGATGCCGGCACCGGCACCGGGACGGCGGAGACGCCTCAACTCCACCTCCCCCACCCCCACTTCCGGCTCGACGGCCCGGCCGACGGCGCGCCGCTGATCCTCGGGCCGTCCCTCGGCACGTCCCTGCGCGTGTGGGAACCCCAGCTGGAAGCCCTCGCCCGCGACCACCGCGTCCTGCGCTGGGACCTGCCCGGCCACGGCGGCTCCGCCCCCTCCGCCGCGCCCGCCGTCTCCGTCGCCGCCCTGGCGAACCAGGTGGTGCGGCTGGCCGACGAACAGGGCTGGGAGCGGTTCGCGTACGCGGGTATCTCGTTGGGCGGCGCGGTGGGCCTGGAGTTGGCCGTACGGCACCCCGACCGTCTCGTCTCCCTCGCCGTGCTGTGCTCGTCCGCGTACTTCGGCGCCCCCGACACCTGGCGGGACCGCGCGGCGAGCGTCCTCGCCGAGGGCACCGAGTCCCTGGTGGCGAGCCGCCCCGGCGTCTGGTTCGCGCCCGGCTTCGAGCGCACCCCGCTGGGCGCGGCGCTCGTGGCGGACCTGCGGGCGGCGGACGACAAGTCGTACGCGGCCTGTTGCTCGGCCGTCGCCGGACACGACCTGCGCGACGAACTGGCGGCGGTGCGGGTCCCGACGCTCGTCGTCGCCGGCCGCGACGACCCGGCGGCCCCGCCGTCGCCGCACGCCCGCACGATCGCCGACGGCATTCCGGGCACGAGCCTCACCGAGATCGCCGGAGCCGCGCATCTGGCGAACGTCGAACGCCCCGCACCGGTGCTCGCCGCACTGCTGGACCACCTCGCGGCGACGGCCCAGGCCGTCGGTGACGCCACCCGGCACGGCGCGGGGATGGCGGTGCGCCGCGCCGTGCTCGGCGACGAGCACGTGGACAGGGCCGTCGCCCGTACGACGGCGTTCACCGCGCCCTTCCAGGACTTCATCACCCGCTACGCCTGGGGCGAGATCTGGACACGGCCGGGTCTCGACCGCCGTACGCGCAGCTGCGTCACCCTGACGGCGCTGGTCGCCGGCGGGCACCACGACGAGTTGGCGATGCATGTGAGGGCGGCGGTACGGATCGGGCTGAGCCCCGAGGAGATCCGGGAGGTGCTGCTCCAGTCGGCGGTGTACTGCGGGGTGCCCGCGGCCAACAAGGCGTTCGCGATCGCGGACGACGTGCTGTCGGAACACGCCTGAGCCCGCCTTCGAGACACCTCCGAGCCGACGCCCGCCTGAGGCACCCCGTCCTGGGCCCCTTCCCGGCCGACGCCCGCCTGGGGCGCCCCGGCCTGACGGACAGGCACGCCCGCGTGTCGGGCCCGGCAGTGCTCGAACAACAGTCGGTTCCCCGCCTGGTCGCGGCCGAGTCGCGAGACCGGTTCGCCCCGCTTAGGGTCGGAATCCGGTGAACGGTGGCGTTCCCTGTCCGAGGGCGCGCACCACCCCGTTCCACCACCCTCACCTATGACTGATTCACAGCCCACACCGCCGAACACCGCGAAGTCCGACGCCACCCCCGAGGACGGGGGCGGCAACGGCATCGCGCTGGCCATCATCGCCTCCTGCCAGCTGAT
The DNA here is from genome assembly GCF_042667665.1 of Streptomyces sp. NPDC057307. Lineage (NCBI taxonomy): Bacteria > Bacillati > Actinomycetota > Actinomycetes > Kitasatosporales > Streptomycetaceae > Streptomyces > Streptomyces sp. NPDC057307. The sequence continues at coordinate 48,599 of NZ_JBHUZM010000029.1, forward strand.
GGTGGTCCTCGACGTCACCATCGTGAACATCGCGCTCCCGCACATCCAGAGCGCGCTCGACTTCTCGACCCAGAACCTGTCGTGGGTGGTCAACGCGTACACCCTCACCTTCGGCGGCCTGCTGCTGCTCGGCGGGCGCCTCGGCGACATCCTGGGGCGGCGCAGGGTCTTCATGTTCGGCATCGCGCTCTTCGCCGTCGCCTCCCTGCTCTGCGGTCTGGCGCAGGATTCGTGGCAGCTGCTGGCCGCCCGTGCCATCCAGGGCATCGGCGGCGCCATCGCCTCCCCGACATCCCTGTCGCTGATCACCACCACGTTCCGTGAAGGGCCCGCGCGCAACAGGGCGTTCGGCGTCTTCGCGGCCGTCTCGGCGGGCGGCAGCGCGATCGGGCTGCTGGCCGGCGGCATCCTGGTGGAGTGGCTGAACTGGCGGTGGATCTTCTTCGTCAACGTGCCGATCGGGCTGCTGCTCATCCTTCTGACTCCCCGCTTCATCAAGGAGTCCGAGCCGCGCCCGGGGCACTTCGACGTCGTCGGCGCGCTCACCGCGACGCTGGGCATGGTCGGTCTGGTCTACGGCTTCATCCGGGCCTCCGAGGAGGGCTGGACCGACGCCCTGACACTCGGGTCCTTCGCCGCGGCCGTGGTGCTCCTCGTGCTGTTCATCGTCATCGAGCAGCGTTCGAGGCAGCCGATCACACCGCTGTGGATGTTCAAGGACCGCAACCGCGCGGGTGTCTACGGGATGATGCTCAGCCTGGCCGCGGCGCTGTTCGGCATGTTCTTCTTCCTGACGCTCTTCGTGCAGGAGGTCCTCGACTTCAGCCCCCTGCGGGCCGGTCTCGCCTTCCTCCCGGTCAGTGTGGTCATCGCCATCGGCTCGGGCCTCGCCTCGCAACTGCTGCCGCGCTGGGGACCGAAGCCGTTCATGGTGTCCGGCGCGGTCCTCGCCGCCGCGGGTCTCGCCTGGCTGACGCTGACGGACGTGCACAGCACCTATCTGGGCAGCCTGCTGGGCCCGGTGCTGGTCTTCGGCCTCGGTATGGGCTTCCAGTTCGTGTCGCTGACCCTGATGGCGCTCTCGGGCATCAGCCAGGAGGAGGCCGGAGCGGGGTCCGGTGTCTTCAACGCGACTCAGCAGGTGGGCGGTTCACTGGGGCTGTCCATCCTGGTGACGGTGTACGGCACCGCCAGCAGGAACGAGGCGAAGACCCAGGCCCGCGACTTCCTGGCACACGCGACCCCGGCGCAGAAGCTGACGTTCCAGAAGACGGGGTCGCTGCCGAAGCCGTGGAGCGACGAGGTGCTGACGCACGGTGTGACAAACGCGTTCATCGCCGCGGCGATCTTCGCCCTCGTGTCGGCCCTGATCGCGGTGTTCGTGATCCAGGTACGGGCCTCCGACCTCGAACGCCTCCAGGGCGGCATGCCGCCGCCCGCCGCCTGACCCCCTCGTTCATGTCGTCGTGGAGATCAGCCCGAGGGCCAGGATCAGGGCGGTCCCGGCGGTCCTGCGGGTCACGGCGCTCTGCGCGGGCGGGTAGCCGCGCGGTACGCCCTCGACCAGCATGATCAGATACAGGTAGCAGCGGTAGAGCGCCATGCGCAGCCGCGCGGCCTCGTCGAAGCCGGTGTCCCCGCCGCCCGCCCGGTAACCGGCCAGCAGCGCCTGGTCGTCCTCGGGCTCACCGAACAGATTGAGCGAGACGAACTCCGCCAACGGATCGCCCCAGAACATCCGTTCACCATCGATGAGCCCACCGATTCGCCGTGCCCCCGGATCTCCGGTCAGGAGGATGTTCCCCTGCCACAGATCGAAGTGCACGAGCGCGGGAACAGTGACCTCGTCCAGGGCCGGGACCGCGCCCCGTACCAACTCCCGTACGCGCCCCACGGACACAGGCAGCCGCGCCTCGAACCGCTCGGCGTCCGCCAGCACCGCCTCCAGCATCGCGCCGAACGCCTCACGCCAGGTCCCGGCGGTGGGCACGGCCTCGGACGGATAACCGAAACGCGTACCGGCGACGGCGCCCAACTCGGCCACGTACGCCCCTAGTTCACCCCTCAGCCGCTCATGCTCCACGTCCCCGAGCCCATCCACGAGACCGGCCCATGGCTCCCCCGGCAGCTCCGACATCAGCAACGAGTCGTCCGCGAGGCGCACAACCTCCGGCACGGGCACACCGGTACCCCCGGCCACCCGGTAGAACTCACCCTCGTTGACGAGCAGTTCACCCTCGTACGTCATCCGCGGCACACCCGGCTCCGGCGGCAGCTTCAACACCAACCGCCCACCGCCGTCCAGCCGGACCCGGTAGAGGGAGTTGTACGTCCCCCCGCCCAGCGGCTCGTACCCGTCGACGGCCCGCGCCTCCCCCACCCCGGCGGCGTCCAGGATCGCGGCGAGACGGGACACGGTCAGCGCGGACATGTACGGACCCTCTCGACGGCACGGCCACGGCGTGGCTCAGGGCCCCACCCTACGAGCACCATCCGCGGCGCCCCGCGAACTCCCTCCCCGCCGCAACTCATCGCTCCCCGTGCACCGGCGCCCCCGCGAGGGCGTCGCGCAGCCCCACGTTCGCCGACAGGATTCCGCCGTCGACCGGCAGTGTCACCCCGGTGATCCAACCCGCGTCCGACGAGGCCAGGAACGCCACCGCCGACGCGACGTCGTCCGGCAGTCCCACCCGGCCCGCCGGGTAGTGGGGCGCCGCGCGTTCCAGGTTGGCCTCGCGGCCCCGCCAGCCGTCCGTGTGGATCGTGCCGGGCGCGACGAGGTTGACGCGGACCCCGCGCGGCGTCGCGTGGCCCGCCAGGGTGCGGGTCAGGCTCGCGAGGCCCGCCTTCGCGGCGCTGTAGGCGTGGTTGCCGAAGTCCTGCTCGCCGTTGACCGAGCCGATGCTCACGATCGCGCCGCGCCCCGACGCCGCCAGGTGCGGCAGCGCCGCCCGCGCGCAGCGGAAGGCGCCGGTCAGGGTGAGATCGAGGTCACGGGCCCAGTGTTCGTCCGGTTCGTCCTCGAAGAGCGGCGTGTCCGGGGTGCAGGAGTAGGCGTTGTTGACCAGGACGTCCAGCGAGCCGAAGCGCTCGACGGCGTACGCCACGGCCGCCTCGACCGAGGCGCGGTCGCCCACGTCGCACACGTACGACTCCGCGCCGTCGATCAACTCCGCTGCCCGCTCGGCCCGTTCACCGTCCACGTCCGTGATCAGCACCCGCCCGCCCTCGGCGGCCAGCCGACGCGCGACGGCCTCGCCGATGCCGCGCCCGGCTCCCGTGATCAGTACGCCGTGATTCTCGAATCGCCTCATGCCGGTCGTGCCCGTCGTGCCCGTCGTGCCCGTCGTGCCCGTCGTGCCCGTCGTGCTCATCGTGATCGCCTCATGGGCCGATCATGACGCCGACCGGACGGCCCGCACCAGGGCCTGTGCCCGGGGATCCGCCGTCACGCCCTTGCGCATGCCGTTGGTGACATAGCCGAAGGCGATGCCCGACTCGGGGTCGGCGAAGCCGAGTGAGCCGCCGCGCCCCGGGTGCCCGAACGAGCCGGGGCCCAGCAGCGGCGCGCCCGAACCGTGCAGCATGAAGCCGAGCCCGAAGCGCGTGCCGACGACCAGCACCCGGTCGGGGCCCGCCGATTCCTCGGTGCGGGCGGCGGTCAGCGTCGCCGGGGCGAACAGCCGCTCGCCGCCCCGGTAGCCGCGCCCGGGGCCGTCCACCGGGCCGATCATCGCCGCGTAACACCGCGCCAGCGCCCGCGCGGTGGAGATCCCGCCGCTCGCGGGCAGTTCGGCGGCGCGGTACGCGGCGCTGTTCTCGTCCGGCGGCGGATCGATCGCGCCGAACGCCCGCCGGGTGAGCGATTCGGGGTCCTTGTACGCCTCCGAGACCGACCGCTTGGCGCGCAGCCGCAGCTCTCCGCCGACCCCGGCCGGCTCCTCGATCCGCCCGATCCGGCCCACCCGGTGCGCCTCGTCGGCGGGCAGCCCGATCCAGAAGTCCAGGCCGAGCGGGCGGGCGATCTCGTCGGCGATCCAGCGGCCGACGGACCGTCCGGTGACGCGCTTCACCAGTTCGGCGATCAGCCAGCCGTAGGTGTGCGCGTGGTAGCCGTGATCGGTGCCCGGCTCCCACACGGGCCGCTGCGCGGCGAGCGCCCGCGCGCCCGACTCACCGTCGAGCGCCTCGGCGGGGCTGAGCGGCCGGTCGAGGACGGGCACGCCGGCGCGGTGCGACAACAGGTGCCGTACGAGCACCCGTTCCTTGCCGGCCGCCTTGAACTCCGGCCAGTACGTGCCCACCGGCGCGTCCAGGTCGATCCGCCCGCGCTGGTGCAGCAGAAGCGGTACGGCGGCGGCGACGCCCTTCGTCGCGGAGCGGACGACCTGTGCGGTGTCGACGGCCCACGGCTCCGCGCCGTCGAAGTCGCGTGTGCCGGCCCACAGGTCGACGACCTTGTGCCCGTGCCGGTAGACGGCGACGGCCGCGCCCCGCTCACCGCGCTCCTGGAAGTTCCGTACGAAGGCGTCCTTGACGGGTTCGAAGCCCGCGGCCACCGTGCCCTGGACGTCATCGACGCCTACCATCCCGCTCATGCCTCCATGGTGCACGGTTCACGGCACCGGCAGGGCCACCGGGGTTCACCGCCTCACGACCGTCGTGGGGTCGAAACCGAACGGCAACTCCAGCCGGTGCGCGCCCATCAACTCCGCGTCGCCGAGCAGCTCGGGCGTCGGCCCGTCGGCCGCGATGACGCCCTCGCTGAGGATCACGGCGCGCGGGCACAGTTCCAGCGCGTACGGCAGGTCGTGCGTGACCATCAGGACGGTGACGTCCAACGCCCGCAGGATGTCGGCGAGTTCGCGACGCGACGCGGGATCGAGGTTGGACGAGGGCTCGTCGAGTACGAGGATCTCGGGCTCCATGGCCAGGACCGTCGCGACGGCGACCCGGCGGCGCTGCCCGAAGGACAGATGGTGCGGCGGCCGGTCCGCGTACTCGGCCATGCCGACCCGGGTGAGCGCGGCGACGACCCGGGCCTCCAGCTCCGCGCCGCGCAGTCCGGACGTCGCGGGGCCGAAGGCCACGTCCTCGCGCACCGTGGGCATGAACAGCTGGTCGTCGGGGTCCTGGAAGACGATGCCGACGCGGCGGCGGATCTCGGCGAGGTGCTGCTTGGCGACGGGCAGCCCGGCGACGGTGACGGACCCGGCGCCCGCCGTGTGGATGCCGTTGAGGTGCAGGACGAGGGTGGTCTTGCCCGCGCCGTTGGGTCCGAGCAGCGCGACCCGCTCGCCGCGCGCGACGGTCAGGTCGACGCCGAAGAGGGCCTGGTGGCCGTCGGGGTAGGCGTAGGCGAGCCCGCGTACTTCGAGGGAGGGCGGCGGCTGTTCCTGGGACTGCGTGCTCATAGCGTCCAGCCAAGCAGACAGACCGCGAGCGCCGAGAGGGGGAGTGCGGCGGCCGACGTCCACTGGGCGCGGGACGCCGTCATCTCGTCGATGACCGGCATCGTGCCCGTGTAGCCGCGGCTCATCATCGCCAGATGCACCCGCTCCCCGCGCTCGTAGGAGCGGATGAACAGGGCGCCGGCGGATTTGCCGAGCACACCCCAGTGCCGTACGCCGCGTGCCTCGAATCCGCGCGAGCGGCGGGCGATCGACATCCGGCGCAGCTCGTCGGTGATCACATCGCCGTAGCGGATCATGAAGGACGCGATCTGGACGAGCATCGGCGGGAGCTTGAGCCGTTGCAGCCCCAGCAGCAGCGCGCGCAGTTCGGTGGTGGAGGCGAGGAGTACGGAGGCGGCGACGCCCAGGGTGCCCTTGGCCAGCACGTTCCAGGCGCCCCACAGACCGGGGACGCTCAGGGACACCCCGCGGAACTGGACCTGGTCGCCGGGCACCACGAACGGCATGAGGACGGCGAACGCCACGAACGGGACCTCGATCAGCATCCGGCGCAGCAGGAAGCCGGCCGGGACGCGGGCGAGCACGGCGACGCCGGCGAGCAGCGCCGCGTACAGAGCGAAGGCCCACACGGCTTCGCGCGGTGTGGAGACGACGACGAGCACGAAGCACAGGACGGCGGCGAGCTTGCAGTGCGGCGGCAGGGCGTGGACCGGGGAGTGGCCGTGCCGGTAGAGCTTGTGGGCGTGGCCCGCGCCCATGTCAGGCCCGCTCGGCGGAGGAGGACGCGGACGGCCCGGAGGAGACCGGCGCGTTGTCCGTCGTACGGCGCCGGTGCACCACGTAGAAGATCCCGCTGCCCACGACGACCGTCGCGCCGACGCCGATCATGCCCGCGAGGCCGCCCGAGAGACGGGTGTTGGAGATGTCCTCGATGCCGTAGTCGGCGAGCGGCGAGTCGGCGGCGGCGTGCTCCTCGACCTTCTTGTCGATGCCCTTGTCGGCGGCGACCTTCTCCAGGCCGTCGGGGTTGGCGGAGGCGTAGAAGGAGACGACTCCGGCCAGCAGGAGGGCGGTGCCGAGCCCGGCCGCCAGCAGCCCGCGCGGCGAGCGGGAGGAGGCCGGGGCCGCCGCGGGTACGGCGGCCGGCGCGTCGACCAGCTCGCCGTCCACCCGCAGCTTGAGCGGCGCCGCGAGCCCGCGCGCCCCGTGGACCAGGTCCGGCCGTACGGCGATGACGGCCCCGACCGTCAGCGCGGTGATCGCCGCCTCGCCGATGCCGATGAGCACGTGCACGCCGACCATCGCGGTGAGCACCTTGCCGATCGGGATGTGCGTGGTCCCGCCGATCGCGTAGAGGAGGGTGAAGGCCGCGGCGGCGGCCGGCACGGACACCAGCGCGCCCACGAAGGCGGACACGGTCACCGAGCGGCGCCCGCGCGGCAGGACGCGGAGCAGGCCGCGGAAGATCCCGTACGAGACGATCACCGTCACGACGCCCATGACCGTGATGTTCACGCCGAGCGCGGTGAGCCCGCCGTCGGCGAAGAGGATGCCCTGCATCAGCAGTACGACGGCGATGCAGAGGACCCCGGTGTAGGGGCCGACGAGTATCGCCGCGAGCGCCCCGCCGAGGAGATGCCCGCTGGTGCCGGCGGCGACGGGGAAGTTCAGCATCTGTACGGCGAAGACAAAGGCGGCGACGAGGCCCGCGAGGGGCGCGGTGCGCTCGGCGCCGTGGCCCTCGGCGAGCGGCCCTGAGCCCAGTTCGCGGCGGGCGCCGCGCAGGCTGACCGCCACGGCTCCGGCGGCGACGACGCCGGCGGCGGCCGACACCGGCAGGTTGATCATTCCGTCGGGGACATGCATGGCGGGCTCCGCTTCCGGCAGGCGTGGTGAACCGCTCGAAGTGAACCGTTCGAATAGATAGTCCTCTCTTGCGAACGAGTTGCAAGAGCGCGCGGCATGCGAACCGGTGTACGGGCACCGAACGGCACGGAAAGTTTGAGATTTCCGGGACACTCGACGTTAAATAAAGGACAAAAGGTATGTTGTGTAGTAAAGCACCGCGTAGTACGTCGAGAACGCAGCCGAAGCGCCGCAGAGGAGCGAATCGATGTCAGCCGTCGTCGAGCAGCCCGCCAAGGTCCGTCTCATCACGGACGCCCCCCACCACGGGTGCCTGTCGGTCACCCTCCGCTACGACAGCGCCGACCCGCTCGCCGTCCGCGTCGCCTTCCCGGCCGAGGTGTCGCGCGACGACGGCGAGGTGGTGTGGACCTTCGCGCGCGAGCTGCTCGAAGCGGGCCTCCGTACCCCCTCCGGCGACGGGGACGTACGCGTCTGGCCCTGCGGCCGCGCGCAGACGATGCTCGAATTCCACTCGCCGGAAGGCGTGGCGCTGACCCAGTGCGACACCGCCGTACTGCGCCGTTTCCTGCGGCTGACGCACGAGACGGTCCCGGCCGGCGAGGAGCGCCACCCACTGCGCGCCAAACGCGGCCTGGACCGTCTGCTGCACCACTCCGAAGGGCCGCACAGCACCGAAGCGCAGCCCCACACCTAGGGCCTGCCGCCCCAGGTCAGGTCAGACCCGCACCAGCTCCTTCTCCGAGCCCGGACCGGAGTCCGGACCCGAGCCGGCGGCGTCCGACTCCTTCTCCAGCATCTTCCGCAGCTGCTCGCCCTCCACGTCCACGTTCGGCAGCAGCCGGTCCAGCCAGCGCGGCAGCCACCACGCCTTGTTGCCGAGCAGCGCGAGCACCGCGGGCACGATGGCCATGCGGACCACGAAGGCGTCGAAGAAGACCGCGATGGCCAGCGAGAAGCCGATCATCTTGACCATGGACTCGCTGGAGCCGATGAAGCCCGCGAAGACGGCCATCATGATGATCGCGGCGGCGGTGACGACCCTCGTGCCGTGCCGGAAGCCGGTGGCGATCGCCTGTCCCGGGCGCTCCCCGTGGACGTACGCCTCGCGCATCCGCGTGACCAGGAAGACCTCGTAGTCCATCGCGAGACCGAAGACCACACCCACCATGAAGATCGGCATCATCGACATGATCGGACCGGTCTGCTCGACCCCGAACAGGCTCCCGAGCCAGCCCCACTGGAAGACCGCGACCACCGCGCCGAGCGCGGCGACGACCGACAGCAGGAACCCGAGGGCCGCCTTGAGCGGTACGAGGATCGACCGGAAGACCAGCATCAGCAGCAGGAACGCCAGACCCACGACGAGCGCGAGGTAGGGCAGCAGCGCGTCGTTCATCTTCTCGGAGAAGTCGGTGTTCATCGCGGTGGCGCCGGTGACCAGGACCTTCGCCTCGCTGCCCGAGGAGATCTCGCCGCCCGCGTCGCGGATGGCATGGACCAGGTTCTCCGTCTCCACGGACGAGGGGCGGTCCTTCGGGACGACCGTGATCGTCGCCGTGTCGCCGGCCTTGTTGTACGTGGCGGGGGTGACCGCCGCGACGCCCTTCATGTCCTCGACGGCGTCGGTGACCTGCGCGGCGGTCTGCTTGGCGTTGTCGTCGCCCTTGCCGTCCACGACGACCATCAGCGGACCGTTGAAGCCGGGCCCGAAACCGTCGGAGAGGAGGTCGTACGCCTTGCGCTGCGTGGTGCTCGTCGGCTGTGAACCGTCGTCGGGCAGACCCATCTCCAGCGAGGTGGCCGGGACGGCGATGATGCCGAGACCGACGACCGCGGTGAGGAGTACGGCGACGGGCCGGCGCAGCACGAAGCGCGCCCAGCGGGTGCCCATGTTGGGCTTGCCCTCGGCGACCTTGCCGTCGGCCGAGGCAGCCCGCTCCCGGGCCTGCCGCTCGCGCACCTTCTTGCCGTGCACGCGCTTGCCCGCGAATCCCAGCACGGCCGGGACGAGCGTGAGCGCGATGAGGACGGCGATGACGACCGTGCCGGCCGCGGCGGCGCCCATCTTGGTGAGCATCGGGATGTTGACGACGGCGAGCCCGACGAGCGCGATGACGACGGTGAGCCCGGCGAAGACCACGGCGGATCCGGCCGTACCGGCCGCCCGCCCGGCGGCTTCCTCGGGTTCACGCCCTTCCGCCAGCTCCGCCCGGTAGCGCGAGACGATGAACAGGGCGTAGTCGATGCCGACGGCGAGGCCGATCATCATCGCGAGAATGCTGGTGGTGGAGCCGAGATCCATCACGCTCGCCAGCGCGGTGATGGTCGAGACACCGATTCCGACACCGACGAGGGCGGTGAGCAGCGGCAGTCCCGCCGCGATCAGCGAACCGAAGGTGATGACGAGTACGACGGCGGCCACGGCGATGCCGATGATCTCGGTGGCCCCGGTCTCCGGTGCGGCCTGCAGCGCGTCACCGCCGATCTCGACGGTCAGCCCGGTGTCCCGCGCCTCGTGCCCCGTCTCCTCCAGCGCCGTACGGGTCTCCTCGGTCAGCTCCATCGAACTGACCTTGTACGTGACCGAGACGTAGGCCGTCGAACCGTCCTTCGAGACGGCCTTGGCCGTGTACGGGTCGGTGACCTGCGCGACCTGGTCGGATCCCGCGGGCAGCTCGTCGACGATCTTCTCGACCTCGGCCTTGTTGGCGGCGGAGGTCATCTTCTCGCCGTCCGGTGCCTTGAAGACGACCCGCGCGGTCGCCCCGTCGGCGCTCCCGCCGGGGAAGCGCTCCTCCAGCAGGTCGAAGGCCTTCTGGGCCTCCGTACCGGGAATGGAGAAGGAGCTGGATGTCGCGGTGGACGCGGATGCCGCGCCGACGCCCGCGAGGGCGAGCAGCGCCACCCATACGAAGGCGACGAGATTTCGGCGTCGGAAGGCGAACCGTCCGAGTTTGTAAAGAAACGTGGCCACGAGGCGTACTCCCGGTCTGGGGGCGGATCAAAGGGCATGGGGAGCCGACCGACGGCGCGAGAGCGACACGCGTCAGGTGCTGGTGCCGGAGAGGCACCGGGTACTGCTGGGGAGCCCCGGAGGTGGGCGAGCGGCCCAGGGAGGCGTAGCTGCGGAGCTTCGGGGAGGTCAGACGCCGAGAGCGGGGAGAAGCACGGCGTCGAGATAGTCGCGGAGGAACGCCTGGTCGACAGAGCGGTCCTCGACGAGCTGCCGGGCGACGAAGGCGCCGACCAGCATGTGTGTGACGTACTTCAGCGCGGGTTGGTCCGCGCTGATCTCACCCCGGTCCACGGCGCGGCGCAGGAACACATGGAGCCCGTTGAGCTCGGGCTCGATGAGCAGTTCACGCAGCGCGAGATGGAGATCGGGGTTGGTGTGGACGGCATGGGCCAGGCCCCGCATCAGCGCGGAGTCCCGTTCCATCTGGCAGTCGTCGGCCATCGAGACCATCGCGTGGAAGTCCCCGCGCAGCGAGCCGGTGTCGATCTGTGCGACATCGGCAGGCTTGTTGTCGCGCAGGGCTCGTGCGACGAGCTCCGGCTTGCTCCCCCACTGGCGGTAGAGGGTGGCTTTGCTGGAGTGGGTGCGGGCGGCGATGGCGTCCATGGTGAGGGCGTCGTAGCCGACCTCGCGCAGCAGGTCGAGCGTGGTGCCGTACAACTCGCTCTCGCGCTCCGGCGTGAGTCTGGTGCGTGCCATGACCGACCTCCCGTCGAGGTATCGATGAGCCAAACGAAACGGTTTCGTACAGTACGAAGATAACCCCACCCTCATCGAAACGGCAACGTTTCGCTTGTGGGCTCCGCCACACCCCGGCCGACACCCCGACCGACGCGCGGGCGACACCCGGCCGACACCCACGTGCGCCCCCGTCCGGCATCCGTCCGGCATCCGTACGACCCCCGTCCGACCCCTCGACCGTCCGGCGACCTCTCCGGCGACCTCTCGGGTGACGTCCGACGCCCCGCCCGCTCACACGACCGAGTGCCTGTCGAACACATCCGGCCAACCTGTCTCCTTCCACGAGTTGCCGCGCCCCTCCCGCACGGAAAGCATTGGGGGGTGAGTGACGACGTCGCGTATCTCCGCCATCCGCACCTGCACGACGACTTGTTGTGTTTCGCCGCCGAGGACGACCTCTGGGTCGCCCCTCTCTCGTCGGCCAAGCACCGCCCGGACCGTGCGTGGCGGGTGACCGTCGACCGCACGAGAGTGGGGCATCCGCGGTTCTCGCCCGACGGAAGCCAGATCGCCTATACGAGCTGGCGCAGCCTGGATCCGGAGATCCATCTGGCGCCGGTGGCCGGCGGCCCGGCCCGCCGGCTCAGCTACTGGGGATCGACCGACACCCGCGTCTGCGGCTGGACGCCGCCGGACAAGGACGGCGCGGCGCAGATCCTCGCTGTCTCCTCGCACGGCCAGCCCTTCTCGTACTACTCCTGGGCCTACAGCGTCCCGACCGACGGCTCCCCCGGCGGGAAACTCCCCTGGGGCCCGGTCGCCGACATCGCGGTCGCCGACCTGGACGGCGAGCGGCGCACCCTGCTGCTGACCGGGAAGCCGCCGCACGAACCGGCCGCCTGGAAGCGGTACCGGGGCGGCGCCACGGGGCGGCTGTGGCTGCACGGCGAGCGGCTGCTGGCGGATCTGCCGGGTCATCTCGACTGCCCGATGTTCGTGGACGGGCGCATCGCGTTCCTCTCCGACCACGAGGGCGTCGGCAATCTCTACTCGACGCTCCCCGACGGCACCGATCTGCGCCGGCACACCGACCACGACGCGTTCTACGCCCGCCACGCGTCGTCCGACGGGCGCCGGGTCGTCTACCAGTGCGCGGGGGACCTGTGGCTGGTGGACTCGCTGGCGCCGGACTCGGTGCCGCGCAAGCTGTCGGTACGGCTCGGCGGTCCGCGCGCCGGCCGGCGCACGTACCAGGTCCCGGCCGCCCACCACGTCGACTCGATCTCGGTGGACACCACGGGCCGGGCGAGCGCCGTCTCCGTACGCGGCAGCCTGTACTGGCTCACCCACCGCGACGGCCCGGCCCGCACGATCACGGACACCCCGGGCGTACGGGTACGGCTCCCCGAGATGCTGGGCAGCGGCGGCAAGGTCGCCTACGTCACGGACGCGGACGGCGAGGACGCGATCGAGATCGCCTACCTGCCGCGCGCGAGCGGCGACCGGCCCCCGGTACGGCTCGCCTCCGGGCGGCTGGGGCGCGTCCACGAACTGATCGCGGACCCGGACGGCGAACGGCTGGCGCTGAGCACGCACGACGGAAGGCTGCTGATACTGACGGTTCCTGACGACTCGTCAGACGACGCCACGTCAGACGCCACGTCAACGAATGCGGTTGAGGCCGAGGAGGTGGAGGAGGTGGAGGAGGTCACCGAGCTGATCCGCTCCGTCAACGGCCCCGTCACCGATCTCGCGTTCTCCCCCGACGGCGACTGGATCGCCTGGTCCCACCCCGGTGTCGGCCGCTCGCTGCGCCAGATCAAGATGGCGCGGATCGCCGACCGTACGATCGTCGATGTCACCAACGGCCGCTTCGAGGACGAGAATCCGGTTTTCACCCGGGACGGCCGATATCTCGCCTTTCTTTCCTGGCGCGGATTCGACCCCGTGTACGACGTGCACACCGGCGACCTCTCCTTCCCGCTGGGCTGCCGCCCCTACCTCGTACCGCTGTCGTCGGCGACGCCCTCACCGTTCGCGCTCCTCCCGGACGGCCGCCCGGCCGCCGGCGGTCTCGACCCGCTGCCGGTCGTCCCGTCCGACGGCACGGCCACCGTCGCCGACGTGATGGTCACCGTCGAGGTCGAAGGGCTCGCCAGCCGCGTCACGCCCTTCCCCGTGTCCGCGTCCAAGTACTCGGCCCTGCGGCCCGTCAGCGGCGGCGGACTGGTCTGGCTGCGCTGGCCGATCTCCGGCGCGCTCGGCGAGACGTTCGCCAACCCCGCCGACACCTCGGGCCGCCCCACCCTCGAACACTTCGACATCACCAAGGCGCGCAAGAGCGAACTCGTCGACCACCTCGACTGGTTCGCGCTCAGCCGGGACGGCTCCCGGCTCGTGGTCGTGGACGACGACGAGCTGCGCGCCGTACCCGCCACCGAGACCGGCGACAGCGACTCGACCGTCCATCTCGACCTGCGCCGCATCCTGCACGAGGTGGACCCCGCGGCCGAATGGCGCCAGGCGTACGCGGAGGCGGGCCGCATCATCCGCTCGTACTTCTGGGAACCCGACATGTGCGGCATCGACTGGGACGCGGTGCTCGACCAGTACCGCCCGCTGGTCGAACGCGTCGCGTCCCCCGACGACTTCGCCGATCTGCTGCGCGAGGCACTCGGCGAGCTGGGCACCTCGCACGCGTACGTCACGCCCGCCCGACGCAACGAGGGGCCGCCGCACTACCAGCGCGCCATGGGCCTGCTCGGCGCCAACCTCGTCTGCCGGGACGGCGAATGGCTGGTGAAGCGGATCCTGCCCGGCGAGTCGTCGGACTCCAAGGCCCGCTCCCCGCTCGCCGGTACGGGCATCCGCGAGGGCGCCGTCCTCACCCATGTCGACGGCCGGCCCGTCGACCCGGTGACCGGCCCCTTCCCGCTGCTGTCCGCCGCCGGCGGTACGACGGTCGAGCTGACCTTCCGGCCCGCCGAGGACCTGTCGACGACCAACGGCGGTATCCGGCACGGCGGTTCACGGCGGGTGGCGATCGTCCCGCTCATCGACGAACGCCCGCTGCGCTACCAGGACTGGGTGGCCAAACGCCGCGAGGTCGTCCGCGAGATGAGCGGCGGCAAGTGCGGCTATCTCCATATCCCCGACATGGGCGGCTCGGGCTGGGCGCAGTTCAACCGCGATCTGCGGCTGGAGGTGTCCAGGCCCGCGCTGATCGTGGACGTACGGGGAAACGCGGGCGGCCACATCAGCGAACTGGTCGTGGAGAAGCTGACCCGGCGCATCCTCGGCTGGGATCTGACACGTAACGCCCAGGCGGTCAGTTACGCCTCCAACGCCCCGCGCGGCCCGGTCGTCGCCATCGCGGACGAGGCCACCTCGTCCGACGGCGACATGATCACGGCCGCCTTCCGGCTGCTGAAGCTGGGCCCGGTCGTCGGGCAGCGCACCTGGGGCGGGGTGGTCGGCATGACCGGCCGGCACCGGCTGGGCGACGGCAGCGTGATCACGGTGCCGATGAACGCGGCCTGGTTCGACGCCTACGGCTGGTCGGTCGAGAACCACGGTGTGGAGCCGGACATCGAGGCGCTGCGTACCCCGCTCGACTGGGCGGAGGGGCGGCACGCGCAGCTCGACGACGCGGTGTGGGTGGCGCTGGAGCTGCTGGCCAAGCAGCCGGCGGCGACCCCGCCCGGTTACGGCGACGTCCCGGACCGCCGCCGCCCGCCGCTGCCGCCGCGCACGGCCGGCCCGTCCGGCGACTGAGGACCGGCTGAGGACACCGGCACCGGCCCGCACGGAGAAGCGCACCTGATGCACGAGCACCAGGTGCGCTTCCCTGCGAACTACCAAGTGCGGACTACCCGTTCAGGCGTCGTAGTCGTCGGCGAAGCGGTCACGCGCGTCCTGCGCACGCTGCTGCGCCCGCGCCCGCTCGTCCTGCATCCGGTCCTCGTCCCGCGGGGCGCGCTCGGACGCCTCGTCCTTCCCGCCGTTCGCCTGCTGCGCGTTCCGGGCCTTCTGCGCCTTGTCGGCGAGCTCCCGCGACTTGTCCTTGAACTGGTCGGCGATACCCATCGAAACTCACTCCTGGAAGTCCGGTGAGGCCCGTGGAGAGATCCAGGGCCTGGGCCCTGTCCGGACCCAGACCAGACTTACACGCACCGACATACCGCGCATTTCGATCAGTTACGCTCCGTGCGCTCCCGCTCGTCGGCCGCCCCGCCCGCCCCCACGAGCCCCTTGCCCACTCCCCCGAGCCGCGGATCGAGGCTCCGCACCTGGCGGCTTCCGACGACCGCGATCAGGCTCGGCAGATACCCGCGTACGGACTGCATGCCGCGCAGCCACCACTGCGCGTACACATGCGCCGAACGCCGCTCGATCCCGGTCACGATGCGCTCGACGGCGGGCCCGAGCGGATACATCTTGTTGGCCGGCCACGGCAGCCGCCGCCGCATCTCGCGCATCACCTCGTCCTCGTCGGCGCCGCGCACCATGTCGGTGTCGGTCCACGAGAGATAGCCGACGCCGACCCGGACACCCTTGTACCCGACCTCGGAGCGCAGGCTGTGCGCGAACGCCTCGACGCCCGACTTGGAGGCGCAGTACGCGGTCATCATGGGCGCGGGGGTGATCGCGGCGAGCGAGGCGATCTGGAGGAAGTAGCCGCGGCTCTCCATCAGTACGGGCAGGAACGCGCGCGCCGTCACCGCGCCGCCGATGAGATTGACCTCGATGACCCGCCGCCAGGCGGCGGGGTCGGAGTCCAGGAACGGACCGCCCGCCGCCACACCCGCGTTGGCCACGACGATGTCGACCTTCCCGAAGCGCCGTTTGACCTCCCCCGCGACGCGGGTCATCTCCTCCTGGTCGGTGACATCGGCGTACCAGTGCTCGCACTCGGTGTGCAGCCTGCTCGCCACGTCCTTCAACTCGTCGGCCTCCAGGCCCACGAGCGCCACCCGCGCGCCGCGCGCCGAGAGCTTGCGGGCGAGCAGCTCGCCCACGCCACGCGCCGCGCCGGTGACGACGGCGACCTGTCCTTCCAGACCGACCCTGCTCATACGGCACTCTCCTTGTCGGCGTGCTCGGTCCTGTCCGCACCGGCCCCGAGGTGGTCCTCCGCCAGCCCTCGGATCACGGCGGTCACCGCCTCCGGCGCCTCCACCGGCGTCATGTGTCCCATGCCGGTCAACTCGGTGAGCCCCACGCAGTCGGGCAGCGCGTCGGCCAGCCGGCGCGCCAGCGCCGAGGGCGTCAACCGGTCCGCCGTCCCCGTGACGACCGCCGTGGGCACCCGCAACTCGCCCACACCCGCGTCGAGATCCAGCTCGCCGAGCACATGTGACCAGGCCACCCGCACCGTGCGCGGACACGCGTGGACGATCCGCGCACACGCGTCGACCCGGTCCGGCGCCGTGCCGGGCCCCATGGTCCCGTACCGCAGGATCCGCTTCGAGACGGGCGTGATCGGCCCCAGCGGGGCCCGCGCGCCGAGGATCAGCCGGGTCAGCCGGGTCCGTACGCGACCGGGGCGCATCGGCACCACGCGCGATTCGGCGACCAGCCTCGAACTGCCCGTGCTGCACAGCACCGCCGCCGCCGCGTGCTCCCGGAACGCGGGCCGCGCCGACGCGGCCATCAGCGTCATCCCGCCCATGGAGTGCCCGGCCAGCACCGCCTTCTCGCCCGGCGCGAGGGTCGCGCCCAGCACCGCCTCCAGGTCGTCGGCAAGCGCGTGGGTGGTGTAGCCGTCCCGGCCGACGGCGGGCGAACGGCCGTGCCCGCGCTGGTCGTAGACGATCACGCGGTGGTCCGCGGCGAGGTCGTCGATCTGCGCGGCCCAGAAGAGAGTCGAGCAGGTCCACCCATGGCTCAGGACAATCGCGGGCGCCCCCTCGGAGCCGTACACCTCGATGTGCAGGCGTGAGCCGTCGGCGGAAGTCGCCGTCAGCACACGGGGGTTGGGGTTCGTCGTCATCGAAGTGTCTCCCTGGTCTGCGACTCGGCCTGCGTCCTCGCCGCCCGCGCGGGGGCGACGTCGTACTCCCTCAGGTCCACGTCCCGGGTCGCCCGGCGGAACTCGGTCGTCGTCCCGGGCCAGATGGTGGTGTTGCGCCCGTTGGCGTCCAGATACCAGCTGGTGCAGCCGCCGGTGTTCCACACGGTGCGCTTCATCCGCTCCTGCACGCGGCGGTTCCAGGCGTCGACGGCCACCGGTTTGGGGGTGAGCGCGGCGCCCGCGCCGAGCGAGCCGAGCGCACGCAGATAGCCGCTGAGGTAGTTGAGCTGGGCCTCGATCATCAGGATCATCGAGGAGTTGCCGAGTCCGGTGTTCGGGCCGACGACGGTCATCCAGTTGGGGAAGCCGACGGCGGTCGCGCCGCGCAGCGACTCCATGCCGTCCTTCCACGCGTCGGCGAGCGTGATGCCGTCCGCGCCCACCACCCGTTCGGCGATGGGCATGTCGGTGACATGGAAGCCGGTCCCGAAGACGATCGCGTCGACCTCGGTCTCGCTGCCGTCGGCGGCCACGACGGTCGACCCGCGCACCTCGGCCAGCCCGGAGGCCACGACATCCACGTTGGGCCGCGCGAGCGCCGGATAGTAGGCGCTGGACAGCAGGATCCGTTTGCAGCCGATGCGGTACGAGGGGGTCAACGCGGCCCGCAGCGCCGGGTCTTTGATCGCCCGCGCGATGTTGGCCTTGGCGAGGCGTTCCACCAGCCCCAGCTCGTTGGGCCGCTTGGTGAACGCCTGGACCTGCAACTCCCGGATGCCCCAGAGCAGTTGGCGCCGTGCGGTGCCGGTGACCGGCACCTTCCGGTGCAGCCACCGCTCGGCGGCGGAGATCGCCCGGTCCGTGCGCGGCAGCACCCACGGCGGGGTGCGCTGGAACAGCGTCAGCCTCGCCACGTCGGGCTGGACGGCCGGCACGATCTGGATCGCCGACGCACCCGTCCCGACCATCGCGACGCGTTTGCCCCGCAGGTCGTAACCGTGGTCCCAGCGCGCGGAGTGGAAGACCTTCCCGGGGAACGAGTCGAGGCCGGGCACGTCCGGCACCTTCGGGTCCGACAGCGCCCCCGTCGCGGAGACGACGACGTCGGCGGTGAGGATCCCGTGCGGGGTCTCGATCTCCCAGTGCGCCGCCTCCGCGATCCAGCGCATCAGCCGCACCTCGTGGTTCAGCCGGATGTGCGGCCGGAGCCCGAAGGTGTCGGTGACGTGCTCCAGGTACGCGCGGATGTGCCGCTGCCCGGAGAAGGTGCGCGGCCAGTCGGGGTTGGGCGCGAAGGAGAACGAGTAGAGGTGCGAGGGCACGTCGCACGCACAGCCCGGATAGCTGTTGTCGCGCCAGGTGCCGCCGACCGAGTCGGCCCGTTCCAGGACGACGAAGTCGGTGATCCCGTCGCGCCGCAGCCGGACGGCGGCCCCCAGACCACCGAATCCGGATCCGATCACCGCCACCCGTACGTGCTCGTGCTTGACCATGCCGCCGCCTCCCGCCGGAGTACCCGCACCGAACCGCGCCAGTAATCACTGGCACTGTTGGGAGAGTAGGGCAGCTCCTTACTGATGGGTAGGGGGCGAACGAGAAAAGTTACCGCCGGTACAACGGCATAGGCTGACCGCCATGTCCGACCAGGAAGAAGTCCGCGAGTACCGCATGAAGGAGCTGGCCGACGCGGCCGGCATCACGGTGCGTACGGTCCGCTTCTACCGCGAACGCGGCCTGATCCCGCCACCCCGCAAGGAGGGCCGGATCGCCTGGTACGACAGCCACCACCTGGCCAGACTGCGCACGATCGCCGCCCTCCTGGAACGCGGCCACACCCTCAACGGCATCGCCGACCTCGCCACCGCCTTCGAGAGCGGCCGCGACGTGGGCGAGGTCCTGGGCCTCGGCGAACCGACCGAGGAAACACCCGTCCGTCTCACCCCCGAGGAGCTGGCCGACCACTTCGAGGGCGAGGTCACGGCGGAGAACCTGGCCACCGCGCTCGAACTCGGCTACCTCGCCACCGACGGCGACGACCTCGTCCACATCAGCCGCCGCCTCCTGGACGTCTCCGCCGCCCTGGTCCGCGAGGGCGTCCCACTGGCGGCGGTCTTCGAGGCCGGCCGCCAGGTCCGCGTCCACGCGGACGCCCTGGCCGAACTCTTCGCGACGACGCTCCGGACCCACGCGGGCGCCACGTCCCCCGAGACCCTGCGCCCCCTGGCCAAGAGCGTGGTGGAGGCGGAACTCTCGATGGCCCTGGACCGGCGCCTGCGCAAGCCGTAGAAGCCCTGAGGGCGCCCGTCACCCCAGTTCGTACGCGACGCTCACCGGCGCGTGGTCACTCCAGCGCTCGTCGTGCGTCGCCGCCCGCTCCACCCACGCCTTCACCGCGCGCTCCGCCAGCCCCGCCGTCGCCACGTGGTAGTCGATGCGCCAGCCCGTGTCGTTGTCGAACGCGCGCCCGCGGTAGGACCACCAGGTGTACGGCCCGGTCTGGTCCGGGTGCAGGGCGCGGACCACGTCCACGTACGACGCCTCGTCGAAGACCCGCGTCAGCCACGCGCGCTCCTCGGGCAGGAAGCCGGACTCCTTGCGATTGGCCTTCCAGTTCTTGAGGTCGGCCTCCTGGTGGGCGATGTTCCAGTCGCCGCAGACCAGCACCTCCCGGCCGTCCGCCGCCGCGCGCTCCTTGAGCGCGCCGAGGTGGGTCAAGAATTCGTCCATGAACCGGACCTTCTCGTCCTGGCGCTCCGTGCCCACGTCGCCCGACGGCAGATAGAGGCTGGCCACCGTCACGCCGGGCAGGTCGATCTCGACGTACCGCCCGCTCGTGTCGAACTCCGCGCTGCCGAACCCGATCCGCACCCGCTCCGGCTCCCGCCGCGAGTAGAGCGCGACACCCGCGCGGCCCTTGGCCGCCGCCGGGGCGAACACGGTGTGCCACCCCTCGGGCTTCCGCACCGCCTCGGCGAGCTGGTCCTCCTCGGCGCGCACCTCCTGGAGGCAGACCACATCGGCCCCGGTCCCGGCCAGCCACTCCACGAAGCCCTTCTTCGCGGCGGCGCGGAGCCCGTTCACATTCACGGAAGTCACAGTGAGCATTCCGGCACCCTACCCAGGCTCTACGATCGATGCCGTGGCCATCCAAATACGTCAGGTCCCCGCCGACCACCCCGACGCAGTGAAGCTCGACGCCGAGGTCCAACTCGAATACGCCGCGCGTTACGACAGCGAGGGTGACGCCACCGTGCTCCACCCCCGGATGTTCGACCCGCCCCGCGGCGTCTACTTCCTCGCCTACGACGCCGACGACCGCCCGATCGCCTCCGGCGGCTGGCGCGCGCAGGAGACCAACGACGAGGGCTACTCGGACGGCGACGCCGAGATCAAGCGGATGTACGTCACGGTGGAGGCCCGCGGCCTCGGGCTGGCCCGCCGTATCCTCGCCCGGCTGGAGGACGACGCCCGCGCGGCGGGCCGTACCCGCATGGTGCTGGAGACGGGCACCAAGCAGCCGGAGGCCATCGCGCTCTACCGCTCCAGCGGCTACACGGACTGCCAGAAGTTCGGCCACTACCGGAACGACCCGCTGAGCGTCTGCCTCGCCAAGCCGCTCGGATAGCCCGCCGGGACCGGGACAGCCCCCGGGAACGACAGAGCCCGGCCCGGCAGCCGAGCTGCCGGACCGGGCCTGAGGCGGGAACGTCAGTGGTTGCCCACGCCGTTCGCCGAGAGGATCGGGATGTCCTCCAGGATGTGCGACAGGGGCTCGTCGCCCTTCGCCTGCGTGGAGTTCTCGGTGCACTGCTGGTTCTGCGGGGAGGACAGGACGTTGATGTCCTGGACCGCGATCGGCACGAGGCCGACGAGCGAGCCGACGTTGGCCTTGACGGGCAGACCGACACAGGGCTTGTTGAGCGTGCCCTGCACGAGGCTGAGCTGCGGGCTCATGTCCCCGTGGGTCTCCGAGTTGCCGAACTCCTGCTCGGCACCGTTGCCACTGAGCGACGTCGTGCCCGTGTCGTTGCCGATCGCCAGCGCCGGCGACGCGGTGGCGGCGAGGCCGCCGACCATCGTGGCCGCTACAGCAGCGGTAGCCCACAGCTTGTTCATTTTGTTGCCTTTCCGGAAAGTCGGAACTCCACCGGTGGAGTTCCGAGTCGTTCAACTCGCCACACGACGTTTGGTTGCGCCCGTTCCCCCGAACAGCCCATAAGGCATATCGGTGAGTCGCCGCGCGCGTGAAAACGACCGGGTCACCGCCGAATTCAGCGGTGACCCGGCAACGTTATTCAGCCTCGATATCAGCCGTTGCCCGCACCGTTGGCCGACAGGATCGGGATGTCGTTCAGGAGGTGCGACAGCGGCTCGTCGCCCTTCGCCTGCGTCGAGTTCTCGACACACTGCTGGTTCTGCGGCGAGGACAGGACGTTGACGTCCTGGACCGCGATCGGCACGAGGCCCACGAGCGAGCCCGCGTTGACCTTGGCCGGCAGACCGATGCAGGGCTTGTTGAGCGAGCCCTGGATGAGCGCCATCTGCGGGCTCATGTTCCCGTACGTCGCCGAGTTGCCGTACGACTGGAGGGCGCCGTTGCCGCTGAGCGACGTGGTGCCCGCGTCGTCACCGACGGCGAAAGCGGACGGCGCGGCCATAGCCGACATGCCGACGACGGAAGCAGCGACGGCCGCAGTGGCCATAACCTTCTTGATCACGATGAGTCCCCTTCTGAAGGATGCCCCAAGTCCCCGGGGCGCCATGAGCAACTAGATTCCGCAGGTTTAGTTATCGCGCTTCACTCCAACAGCCCATTAGGCACTCAATCAGCCTGCTCGGGCCGCACAATCCGAACGAGTGAAGGACCGGAACCAAACCCGGGTCATTCGGTTGGGCAGGCCGCACCACCTGCATTTCTTGAGAAAAGGAACTAACCGTGATCAAGAAGATCCTGGCGGCTGCGGCGGTCACCGCCTCCGTGGTCGGCGCCTCCGCCGCGGTCGCGTCGCCGGCACTCGCCGTCGGCAACGACACCGGCACCACCTCGCTGAGCGGCAACGGCTCCAAGGAGTCGCACGGCAACGCCGCCACCCACGGCAACCTGAGCCCGCAGGCCACCCTGGTGCAGGGCTCGCTCAACAAGCTCTGCGTCGGCCTGCCGGCCAAGGCCAACGTCGGCTCGCTCGTCGGAATTCTCGTGCCGGTCGCGGTCCAGGACATCAACGTCCTGTCCTCCCCGCAGAACCAGCAGTGCACCGAGAACTCCACGCAGGCGAAGGGCGACGAGCCCCTCTCGCACCTCATTGGGGACATCCCCGTCCTCTCGGCCAACGGTGCGGGCAACGGCTGACAGCCATTGCCTTTACGGCGCCATTCCGGGCCGAACTGAGACCGGC
>NZ_JBHUZM010000030.1:0-70888 GCF_042667665.1 Streptomyces sp. NPDC057307
CCCCGCTTGGTGGGGGGCCCCGCCGGGTGGCCTGACGGCCACCCCGGCGGGCCCCGGTCTCAACCGGTGGGCTGCCTCAGATCATGATGCAGCCGTTCTGTACCAAGACGGCCAAAAATTCGAGGGTGTTGACCGCCAGGATCTTGCTCACTTCGAAGGTTCCTTCCAGGACTGTTGATCTTGTTAGTCAGGAAGGCAGGTTACCTCACACAACCGAACTCGTGTTCCACCCCTCACCCTATTCGTCGTGCACCGTAGAACGCCCATCCGATTCAGCCTCACCCAAGCGTTCGACGTCATTCAGGCGGCGAAAGATTCTACGCGCATCAACATTGCCTCGATGCCGGACCAATTCAAATGCTTGACGCAATGTCATGCGCGCTTCATTGACATCTCCCGCAGCGAGGCGCACCTCCGCGAGCAGCATCCGCGCGGCCGATTCCTCATCGAGGTCGTCGGTGCGGGCGGCGACGACAACGGCCGCCCGGAGACGGTCCGTCGCCTCGGCGAGACGCCCGGCGGCGAAGTCGGCGCGCCCGAGGCAGCGAAGGGCCTGAACCTCGTGTCGGGCCGCCCCTATCTCCTGCGCGATCGTCAGCCCTTCGAAGCAGTACCGGACGGACGCGTCTCCGTCCCCCAGCCGCCAGTGGGCCTCACCGATCCCGACCAGAGCCTCGGCCTGGCTCTTCCTGTCGCCGAGGGACCGGAACTCCGAAAGCGTCTCACCGAACAGGACGAGAGCCGCAGAGAATTCGCCCGATTCCGCGAAGACCTGGGCAAGATTTCTCCGTACCGTCGCACGGTCGTATCGGCTTCCGGCAGCTTCCAGAAAAGAGATGGACTCCTCGAAAGAACAGCGGGCCGATTCCAGCTCTCCGGCCTGCATCTGCAATTCACCAATATTGTTCAGCGTCTTGGCGGACGAGGTCTCATCACCCGCCGCCCTGAAACCCGTGAGAGCCCCGCGAAAATGCTCAAGCGCCCGACCGCGTTCACCGAGGAACAGCAGAGTCACCGCGATATTGTTCCGGCTGCGCGCCTTGTCCCAGATGTCGCCCGAGAGCGATTTTACGGCGAGGGATTTCTGGAGCAGGACGAGAGCCTTGCGATTCTCGCCGAGATGCCAGTTCAGCGTGCCGAGCACGCGCAGCGCCTCGGCCTCCGCGGGGTCGTCGCCCAATGTGCGCGCGAGGTCCAGCGCCCGCTCCCCCGCCTCCGCCGCCTCCGCGTAACTCCCGACGCTCGCCTCCGCCGCGCACAGGTCGATCAGCGCGCGGCAGAGCGCCGGCTCGTTGTCGTTCGTCCGGTCCCAGTGGGCGACGGCGTACCGCAGGAGCTTCTTGGCGTCCTGCCAGTAGCACTCGGCCAGAAGGAACCCACCCAGTGCGCAGGCGAGTTGGGCCGCGCGCTCGGGGGCGCCGTCGCGCCGGGCGTGGTCTTCGACCGCCAAGAGGTTGCCGCGTTCCGCGGCGAGCCAGGACCGGGCGGCTGTCGCGTCCGGCAGGGCAGGCGGTGGCGTCGACAGCGGCGGGGCCGACGGGGTCGGCTGTATGCGTCGGGGATATGCCTTTCGGTCCGCAAGACCGGCTGTCGTGACGTAGAAATCCGTCAGGCGGGCGACGGCCTGCCGTCGCTCCTGCTCACTGTCCTCCGAATTGCATAGCCCGTAGGCATATTCGCGCAACAGATCGTGGTAGCGATAGCGGTCCGGTACGGGCTCTCGGAGCAGGTGGCAGGCCAGCAGACCTTCGAGTAATCGCTCCGTCGCGTCCAGCGGCAGGCCCAGCAGGGCCGCTGCCGCGTCGGCGGTGAAATCGGGTCCTGGATGCAGCCCGAGGCGGCGGAACGCGGTCCGTTGCAGCGCGGTGAGCGTCCGATAGGACAGCGCGAACGCCCGGGTCATTTCATGCTCTTGATCGGCGGTGCGAATTTCCGCGAGCCGTCCGGGACTTCGGGCGAGGCGCTCGGCGAGCACGCCCAGTGTCCAGGACATACGGGCCCGGAATCGATGCGCCACCAGCTCAATCGCGAGGGGCAGATACCCGCACAGGCTCACGATCCGGCCGGTCTCCGCGATGTCGCGGGTGCGCTCCTCGCCCGCGAAGCCGCGGAAGAGCGTGATCGCGTCCTCCTTCGACAGGACGTCGAGCGGGACCGACAACGCCTGTGGGATACCGGTGAGATGGCGGCGGCTGGCGATGATCGTGAGGGACGGCGACCCGCTCGGCAGCAGCGGGCCGACCTGTTCGGCTCCGGCCGCGTCGTCCAGGACGATGACCATCCGCCGTTCGGCCAGCATGGTCCGCCACAGGGCCGTACGCCCCTCCAGCTCCGCCGGGATGGAGAAAGCCGGGGCGCCGAGCAGCCTCAGCAGGGTCGCCAGCGCCGCCCTGGCAGTGAGCGGCTCCTGGGTACGTGAGTGGCCGCGCAGGTTGATGTAGAGCTGGCCCTCGGGGTATCTCTCCGCGAGCAGGTGGGCGGTGGCGACGACCAGGGCCGTCTTGCCGACCCCCGCCATGCCGCTGACCGCCTCCACCGAGACGACCGATCCGACGTGCGCGCCCTTGTCGACGATCATCGAGGTCAGCGCCTGCAACTCCGACCGGCGTCCCACGAGCGACGGTTGCTGGGGCAGATTCCGGGGTGGCGACACGTCGGGCCGGGGCACGCCCGGCGGCGGCGCCAGGTCTGCCGCGTCAGGCGCGGGCGCGGGCCCAACCACCCGGACGGGCAACGCCGTTCGTCCCGTACCACCGCCACCCCCGTGCACCAGTTCCAGCGCCGGTACGCGGGCCAGCACACCCTGGTGGATCGTGTTCAGCTCGACCCCGGGGACCGCCCCGTACTCCACCATCAGCGACTGCCGGGCCCGCTGGTGGACCCGGAGCGCGTCCGCGTACCGGCCGCTGCCGTAGTACGCGAGCATCAACTGCCCGAGCAGCGTCTCGTCCCCGGGGTGCTGCTCGACCAACGCGGACAGCTCGCCCAGCTGTTCGGCGAAGCGGCCCAGCCGCAGTCCGGCGGCGATACGTGACGTACTGGCGCTCAGCCGGGTCTCCGCCAGCGTTCTGCGTACGGTCGCCGCCCAGAATCCGGGCAGCCCCGCGAGCGCCTCGCCCTGCCACAACTCCTCGGCGCGGGAAAGCAGTTCGACCACGCGCTCGTCGCCGCCCGCGCTGGTGAACGCCGCGTCGACGAAGCGCTGGAAGCGCTGCCGGTCCACGGTGTCCCGCGCGGTGCGCAGGGTGTAGGTGTGCGCGCGGCCGTCGATGTTGGGCGCGCCCGGTCCCGTACCGGCCGCCTTCAGGCGCCGGCGGATGCGTGAGACGTAGGTGTGCGCGTTCTCGCGGGCGCGATCCGGCGGGTCGCCGTCCCAGAGTCGTTCCATCAGCTCACTGATCGCGACAGGACGTCCCGCGTCGAGTGCGAGCGAGGCCAGTAACACCCGCTCTTTGTCCGATCCGAGCTTCAGCCAGTTCCCGTTCAGCCGAAGCCCCACGGGCCCCAGAATCTGGAATTCCACCAGCGCCCCCGCTGGTCCGACGGATGGCTCACGAGCATGACACCGTGCGGCGAATGCCGCCATAGACCGTTGCCATAGTTGGCGCGATCCGTTCTTATTCCTGATGGTCATTCCAAGTCGCGCCGGGGTAGGACCCGAAACAGTCCGTGTAATTGGCAATCGATCTGCGGGGGCGGATGGATGAGTGATTCGAGTACGGCGTCGCAAGGGCCTCATGGGAATGAGATCAGTGGCGAGGCGAGACTGTACGGACCCACTGTCCAGGCCCGTGAGGTGCACGGCGGCATTCATCTCCACCCCGCGCCGGCCGCGCCCGAGCGACCGGCGCCACCGCGCCAACTGCTGCCCGTTCCGGCCCACTTCACCAACCGGGAGGGGGATGTCGCGTCGCTGAACGGTCTTCGTGACACCGGGATGCCACTGATCGTCGTCAGTGGTCCGGCCGGAATCGGCAAGACGACCCTGGTGTCCAAATGGCTCCGCTCGCTCAGCTCCGAGTATCCCGACGGACAGTTGTACGCGGATCTGCGTGGGCACTCGGCGGGCGGGCCGGTGGGACCGGCAGAAATCCTCGGCCAGTTCCTCCGAGCGCTGGGCGCCGGTCCGCCGTCCGCCGACGCGGTTGAACTGGCCGCGCTGTGGCGGTCGTTCACCGCCGACCTGCGGATCGCGGTCATGCTGGACAACTCCTTCACGGCCGCCCAGATCCGGCCGCTGCTGCTCGGCGGGCCGGGGGGACTCGTCGTCGTCACCAGTCGCCGCAGGCTGACCGGCCTGCGCATGGAGGGAGCGGGCTTCCACCAGCTCGACGCGCTCGGTCCGGCCGCCGGGGTCGAACTGCTCAGCCGCGGCATCGGGGCCGACCGCGTCGCGGGTGAACTCCCGGCGGTCCGCCGCCTGGTGGCCCTCTGCGCGGGCCTTCCGCTCGCGGTGTGCCTGGCGTCCGCCCGGCTCGCGACCCGGCCGAGACAGTCGGTGGGGGCGCTTGCCGACGCCCTCGCCCGGAACGCGGGCGGAGGCCGGCTGGCCGCGCTCGAAGTCGAAGGGGAGACCTCCGTGCACAAGGCCCTGGACGAGTCGTACGCGGTGCTGAGCGAGGAAACCGCCCGCCTGTACAGGACACTCGGTCTGCTCCCGGTGCGTACCTTCGGCGCGATGATCGCCGCGGCGTCCTGCGGCAAGTCGCTGGACTGGGCGGAGCGCCGACTGGACGAGCTGGTCGAGGCGAATCTCGTGGAGGACGTCGGCCCGGAGAGCTGCCGCTTCCATGATCTCGTACGGATCCACGCGCACGACCGTGCCCTGGAGGACGACACGGACGCCGCCCGCGAGGAGGCACTGCGCCGATTCTGCGACTGGTGCCTGTACACGGCGACGGCGGCTCAAGAGCGCCTGACCCCGGTGCAGTTCACCCTTCCCAGGACCTACGACCACCGGCCGGACCTGCCGCTGCCGTTCGCGGACGACGTGGCGGCGCTCGGCTGGCTCGACTCGCACCGGACGCAACTGCTGGGCGCCGTAAGTCTCGCGGCGAACAACGGCTGGCACGACACGAGTTGGATGCTGGTGGACGCGATGTGGCCCCTTTTCTTACGATTAAGACACTATACTGACTGGGTCGCGGCCCACGAGATCGGCCTGGAGTCCGCCCGGCGGGCCGGGAACAAGGCGGCCGAGCGCCAGATGCTCAACTCGGGGGCCATCGGTCTGGGCGCCGCCCGCCGCACCGAGGAGGCGACCGCCTGGTACCAGGCTTCCCTCCGGGCGGCGCGCGACGCCGGGGACGTACGGGACGAGGGACAGGCGCTGCTGGGCCTCGGCGCGTGCCACCGTGAGGCCGGACGGCCCGCCGACGCCGTCACCTACCTGAACCGCGCGATCGAGGTGTGGGAGGGCTGCGGTTACCCGCGCGGCGCGGCTCTCGCCCGGACCACTCTCGGCGAGATCGCGCTCGCGGCGGGCGAGCCGGACGAGGCGGTCGACTGCTTCACCCGGGCCCATGCCGCGATGGTGGCGGTGAACGACCCGCACGACGCCGCGCGGGCCCTCGCCTTCCTGGGGCGCGCCGGTGTCCGAGCGGGGGCGTACGCGGAGGGCGTGGCGAGGATGAACGAGGCGTTGGCCGTCTTCACCGGGTCAGGAGCTGCCTTCTGGCAGGCGCGCACCTTGGAAATGCTGGGCGAGAGTGCGGCGGAGCAAGGCGACACGACGGCCGCTGCGGATTTCCGTACGCGGGCCCTCGCGCTGTTCGAGGCCACGAGCCCCGCCGACGCGCGTCGGCTCGGCGAGGTGGGACCGGGCCGTGGGTGACGGCCCGGTCCCGGTGTGAGTGGGCTTGTGCCGCTCAGCTGGACGGTGCGTTGCGGGCGTACGGCCATTCCCGCAGCGAGCGCCCTGCCACCAGCCAGGCATGCACGCACGACGGCAGCAACGACGGCTCGCCGTACGCGGGATACGGCCCGTACGGTACGAGGGCCACGGCCCGGTCGGAGGCACCGCCGGCGGCCACGGCCCAGCCGCCCGCGCCTCCGACACCGGTAAGGGGGATCGCGGCGACACCGCACGCCGGGTGGGCGGAGGTGAGGTCCGTCAGGCGGCGCATCGCGTCGGCGACCGAGTGCGCGGCCCGGCTGCCCTGCAGTACGTCCGCGCAGTCCAGCAGGCGGCCGTCCCGGCAGGCGTCCACGTCCACGACGAAGTGCTCGTCCACGACGCTGTGTTCGAGGATGTCCGGCGACGCAGCGTGGACACGGTCCGCGGGGCGTAGCCGTACGCTCAGCCGCCCGCCGGACGACGCGTCGGCGCAACGCGCGCGCAGCACATCGGGAAAGGGGCTCGCCTCGACCACGACGAACCGCTTCACGCCGACATCTCCCCGCGCTCCGGCGCCCACGCGGGCATGAGCAGCGGTAACGGCGGCGGCTCCGGCAGTGGGACGGTCAGTGGCTCGTGCGCGGGCTGGCCGATCCCCAGCAGCCCGTACATCAGCTTGCGCATGTTCCGGTTGAACCGTCCCGGCTCGGAGGTGATGCGCGACGCGATCGCGGCGTACTCCTCCGGCCGGTACTCCCTTGCCGCGTAGTCGAGTTGGTCCACCAGCGGGTGGGTGGGTGACAGCGTCGGCGCGTGCGCCGCGAGGGCCGCGGCGGGCGACGACGGATTGATCTCCTGCTCCGGGGAGGTGGCCAGCAGCATCGGCGCCTGGGTGAGCGTGCCGTAGAGCGTGGCCGAGCCGTGGTCACCGATGATCCGGTCCGCCGCGATCAGGACGCTGCGCCAGTCGGCCTCCGGCGGCACGATCCCGATGCCCAGTTGCCCGCATCGTGCCAGCCACGACCTGACCTGATAAGCGCCGTGCCCCGCCCAGACGTTGGGGTGCACGAGCAGGGCCGTACGGTAGTGCGTCGTCGGCAGTTCGCCGATCAGCCGCGGCAGCAGCGCGTCGAACCGGCCGAACGACGACTGCGCACCCCAGGTGGAGACCGCGACCACCAGTTTCTGTCCTTCGGCGAGTCCGAGCGCGCGGCGGTACGCGGCGCGCAGCGGCAGGCTGGCGGTGATCCGGTCGTGTACGGGATCACCGATCACCTGCGCCAGTGGGAGCAACTCCGGGCATTCGCGCGCCAATTCGCGCAGTTCGGCGTGGTGCGGCACCACCACGGCGGCCGGCACCCGCCCACCGGGCAGGAGATCCTGCCGGCGGAGCCCTGCCACACCCGCGTTCGCTCCCCCGACCACCCGCTTCAGGTAGTTGGCCCCGTGCGGCAGCGTGATGAGTGGCGCGTCTATGTACTGCACGCCGCGTGGGCCCGCGGCGAGAGCGAGATCGAAGGTCATGCGCGTCGCCTGCTCCCACGGCAGCACGGCGCTCCCCAGCCGCGCGAGGAAGGCGGGCACGTCGTCGCCGAAAGCGTGCGGCGGGGCTGTGAAGAGCACCTGGAGCCGGAAGTCGGCTTCCAGCAGCGACAGGACGTCGAGAAGTCGTTTCCCGTACGTCACGGTGTGGATCACCGCGAGTATCTTCTTACGCCCCACCAGGGTCAGCCACTGCCGTGACTCACCGACGTTCGCTTCGATCGTGCCTGTTTCGATGGCGGCTGTTTCGATGGCGCCGGTCTCGGTGGTGTCGGTCTCGGTGGTGTCGGTCTCGGTGGTGCCTGTCTCGAACCTGCTGGCTTCGGTCGTACTCGCTCCGGTACTACTCGATCCGGTCCTGCTCAACGCCGACATGGCGTCCCCCTGTTGACTTCTCTTCCGAGTGCCACGAACTTCCTTCTACCGAGGGATGCCCGGCAGGGGGGACGGAAGGCTCGACGGACCCTTGCGAGAACCTTGCACGGAGCTGCCGTGGCGGGGCCGGCCGAGGAACGCTGCTTGGAGCAGTGCTACTTGACGGAGCCGGTCCGGTCGGCCTCGGGCTGGCGGAAGCCGTCACCGACCGCGAGTTCGGTGTCCTCCGCCGACGTCTCTTCCGCCGGGTCTTCCTCTGCGGAGGGGTCTTCGTCGGCCGGGGCCGCGTCGGCCTGCTCTCCGGTGGCGGCCCGTTCGGCGACCAAGCGGTTCCGGGCCGAGCGCCGCGCGCAATGAGCGGGAGTGGCAGGCGTTGAGGCTGCTCGCGAGGTACGCGCCGGGGCTTGCGCCCGTACCCCTCGATGTCGTGTCGTTCCTGGCCGAGTTCGACCTGACCGCAGAGGAACGCGTTCGTCTCCGGGACTGTCGCAGGCTCCTCGCGCTCGTATGGCTGTTCCTCTTGTCCTTCGACGACCCCGCGCGCCGTCGCAACCCACCGGGAACCGCCGAACGGCAAGCCGTCCGGTTGGGCAGGCTGCTCACGTAAGACCGGCCCGGCGGGCTGGGTACAGACCGTCGGCTTCGTCCTCGCGGGCCTGCTGTCGTCGGCCTTCGCCGTGGGGTTGTGGCGAGCGGAGGAGTACCGCTGGGGCGCCTCACTGATCAGGGTGTGGGCGATCGGGCTGCTGGGGGCGGGCATCTTCAGGACGGATCCGATACGCGGGTACCCGCCCGGCACGCCCGGCCAACTCGAACGCCACACCCGCGCGGGGGCGCTGCACGACCTCCTCTTTTCCGTCGGATTCCTCGCCCTCGCCGCGGCCTGTTTCGTACTTTCCCCGGCCGGCTCGCCGGGCTGGGCCGGCTAGTCGAGCACCGCGTTCACCAGCGGCGGGCGCCTGTCCCCGTACGGCGGTCTGATTCAGCGCGTCTCGGTCACGATCGGCTGGACCTGGCTGCTACTGCTGGCAGTTCGGGCACTTCGCACCTGAGGGCCGCCGAATCCGCCCGGACAGTCCTCAGCCGTTCTGGGCGCGGTCGTACACCTTCTTGGCCGTGGCCCCCAGCACCTCGCCGTACATCTTCGTCGGGACCAGGGAGTCCAGCGCGGCGTTGACCGAGACCAGGGTGCCCTTGCCGGTGGTGGCGCTGAAGTCGGCCAGCCAGGGGCCGCCGCTGGAGCCGCCGGTCAGGTCGCAGGGGATGACCTGCGTGCCGTGCTCCTTCTTCGTCTTGCCGACGCAGCGCAGGAGTTCCTCGCCGCGCTGCGGGCTGGTGGCGGAGTAGCCGAGGGCGGAGACGGTGCCGCCGACGGGGCGGTTGAAGGCGATGGGCTGGCCGCCCACGACGTCGGTGAGCTTCTTGCCGTTCTTGTCGGGGTCGACGACCAGCGCGGCCATGTCGTTGGTGGAGTCGTTCACCCAGGCGCGCGGGGTCGCGGCGGTGCGGACCGCGAAGACAACGTGCGGCTTCTTGCCCTTGTGGTAGCCGGGGATGAACACCATCGTGGTGTTGGTGTTGCCGGGAGAGGAACCCATCCGCACACAGTGGGCGGCGGTCATCACCGCGGAGCGGTTGGCGCTCTTCACGGCGGTGGCGCTGCACCAGGTGTCGGCGCCTTTCGCGTTGACGAAGAAGAGCCGGCCCACGGTCTTCAGCGCGACGCCCTTGTACGGCTTGGCCTTCGGTCCGCTCGGGCCGAGGTCCACGGACTTGCCAACGGCCTTGATGCGGGCGGTAGTCCAGTAGGCGAGAGCTTCCTTGCGCTCCTTGGCGGTGTACTTCAGGACCGAGACCGGGTCGGGCGCGGCGGCCGACGCCGATGCCGACGCCGTCGCCGGGATCGGGGCGGCGAGGGCGAGCGCCGTACCGGCTGCGGCGAGCGCCATGGGCCGACCACGGAAGCGCCGGATCAAGGAAGTTGAAGTCTCGGACATGGCAGCTGTCTCCTCGGCTGACGCAGGCAACGGACGGGGGCTGGCCGCCCTCCGCCCGGCAAGACAGGGGAACCCGCCTGTTCGGTTGGCGCTGTCGATGATCTGTGACACAAGTGCGTGATGGGGCGGGGCGTTTGCGACCGGGCGCGGTCCGGAAGCCCGCTCCGGAAGCCCGGCCTGGCGGTAACGTCCCTCGGCAGGTACCTTGTGGTGCATGGTACTTGGTGGAGCACACTCCGGAGTGAGCCAACTCCGGCGTGGGGTCCTGCAGTTCTGCGTTCTGGCTCTTCTTCGCGACCACGAGAAGTACGCCTTCGAGCTGGTACGGGAGTTGTGTGACGCCCATGGGCTCGCGACCAGCGAGGGCACCATCTACCCGCTGCTGTCACGGCTCCGGAAGGAGGGGTGGGTGAACACCGTCTGGAAAGAGTCCGAGACCGGGCCACCTCGCCGCTACTACACGCTGACGGCCACGGGGCGCGCGGCGTTGACGGACTTCGCGGGAGAGTGGGGCACCTTCAAGACCACCGTCGACAGCCTTCTGGACAGCGAGAGGAAGCAGCAGTGACCTCAACAGGAGATCGGCTCGTCGAGGAGTATCTGGGCCGTCTCGACAACGCTTCCGTGTTCCTCACGAACGAACGCCGCGCGGAACTCAGACAGGAGATCGTCGAGCACATAGACGCCGGCCTGGAAGAGGCGGACTTCGTCCATGCCGAGGCGGTCCGCGCCGTACTGAAGCGGCTGGGCCCGCCCGCGGACATCGTCGCCTCGGAGCTCGGCCCCAGGTCGGCCGGTTCCACCGGCTCCACGGGCGCCACGCCCATCGTCGCGCCGGTTCCCGCTCCCGTGCCCGGGGCGGCCGGCCACGACGGCGGTGGACACGCACCCCTGGTAGGCGCGAGCGGCGGCGGTTCCGCTCCTGTTCCGCCCGCGCGCCTGCGGAGAGTCTGGCCCCTACTGATCGGGTCGGTGGCGACGGCAGTCGTTCTCGGTGTGCTGGTTCTCGGGACGACCATCTCGTCCAGCGACGTGAACCAGCAACAGCAGCGCCCGTCGTTCGCACCCTCGCAAAGCGGTGTACCGGGGAGCGAGGTGTCGGATCCGCCTCCGGAGGTCGGTTCTGAGACCTCGTTCACGCCCTCCGGCACACCCTCACTCACGCCCTCGGAGCAGTCTTCGGAGCAGTCTTCGGAGCGGCCCTCGGAACAGCCCACCGAATCACCTTCATGACGGGGACACCGGCCCTCGCCCTCAGCCGAAGTCGGCCACGTGGTCGACGGCCCACCTCGCGAAGGTGCCCGCCGGTCGGCCAATGAGGCGCTCGACATGATCGGTGATGCGGTGCGATTCCGGTCGGCGCAGCGAGGCGGCCAGCAGTGCCTCCACCAGTCGCTCAGGACGACCGTCGGCCAGCATGCGTGATCGGGCGAGATCCGCCGACAGTGGCTCGAAGGTCAGATCGCGCCGGAGTACGGCTCCGAGTCGCGCGACCTGGTCGGCGCGACCGAGCACCTCGGGTCCGGTCAACACGTACGGACCGAAGTCCAGTTGGTCGTGGTGCGGCGCGAGCAGTACGGCCACCGCCGCATCGGCGACGTCGCGTTCGTCGACGACGGCCGTACGCGCGACGTCCCGGCCCGCGACCACATCGCCCGCCCGTAACTGCGCAGCCCAGCCATGGGCGTTGGAAGCCAGGGTGTCACTGCGCAGCACCACGGGGCGCAGCCCGGCGCCACGGAGCAGGGCTTCCATGTCGGCGTGCACCTGAACGATGGGGTCGCTCTGCCGGGCCGCCTCGTCACGGATGGCTGTCGAGGACACGTGGACAACACGGGGCGCCGTCGCGGCGAGTTCCGCGACCAGTCCGTGGGCGGGGGCGGAGTCGAGCAGTGGCCAGATGAGAAAGACGGCGTCGACACCCACGAGCGCGGCGCGGACGGCCGTGGGGTCCGTGAGGTCACCGACCACCGACTCGGCCGCCGAGCTCGGACCGGCGCGGTGGCGCACGAGGCACCGTACGCGCGCTCCGTGCGCCTGGAGGCGGTGGACGACTGCACGGCCGAGGTTGCCGGTCGCGCCGGTGACCAGGATCGATGGACTGCGACTGTCACTGTGACCGCGACTGGGACTGGGACTGCGACTGTTACGGGTGCCGGTGGGGCGAGTGGTGTCAGGCATGATCGAGACGCTAGGGGTTCAGGTCGACATGAAGGCAAGGCGCGTGTGATGCGGACGATCGGAGCAGTCGCAGCAGAGCTGGGCATCGACGCTCATGTACTGCGGCACTGGGAGGATGTGGGCGCGCTCACCGTGCGTCGCGACGGCAACGGCTACCGCGTCTACGACGACAAGGCCCTGGAGCAGGCGCGCGCCGTGCTGAAGCTGCGGAGCGTCGGGCTCTCGTTGCCGGAAGTGGTCGCGGCCATGGCGCCGAAGAAGCGGGCCGCACAGGCAGTCGTGAGGGCGAAGATCGCCGCACTCGAAAGTGAGGTCACCCGTAGACGGCAGGCCATCACCTTCTTGGAGCACACCGTCGAGTGCCGGCATCGCTATCTGGATGAATGTGCGGACTGTGCGCACTTCGTCCGTGAAACCTGAGCACCCTCCCACCGGGAGGACGTGATCCGGGCCGCGGTCAGCCCTCACTCCGCTAGCCGACACGCCGCCGGTCGATGAGTGCGGCCAATCCGTCCAGGATGCGTTGCAGGCCGAACTCCCACGCCTGATCTTGACCGTCGGACTCGACCGCCGACGCGAAGGCCGCCGTGAGTGCGGGGAACTGCTCACCGTGCGACGTCATCAAGTCGCCCAGGATGGCGCCCAGTTGTGCCTCCGGATTACCGGCGGGACCGCCTGCCGCGTGGGCCTGTTGGGTGATGCCCCGTACGTGACCGACCAACAGGACGGCAGCGTCCATGCGTTCGGCACCGCTCAGCCCCGTGCCGTCCAGCGCGGAGACGGCGCGCTCCAGCCAGGACAGTTCCCCCGGCCCCTGGACCCGCGGGCCGACCGTGGCGGCCAGCACCCAGGAGTGCTCAAGAAACAGGGTGAGCAACTGGCGCGCCCATTGCTCCAGTTGCTCCCGCCAGCCGACGGACCGCCCCTCCTCCGGCGGCGGGCAGGGGCCGATCGCGGTCTCCACCATCAGCGCGACCAGCTCCGCCTTGCCCGGCACGTACCGGTACAGCGCCATCTTCGTCACGCCCAGCCGCGCGGCGACGCGCTGCATGGACACCTCGCCCAGCCCCTCCGAGTCGGCGATCTCGATCCCCGCCCGCGCGATGCGGTCCAGGTCGAGCGTCGGTCGGGGGCCCCGCGCGGGCTTGGGGTGTGGGCCCCACAGCAGCCGCACCAGCTCGGCGTGCTCGCCATCCATGTCGGTCACTTCTCCTGCCCGCCCCGCGCCCAGCGCCGTGAACCCGCCCTTTGCCCCTGCCCCTGCCCCTTGCCGAGACAACTGCGTCTACGGTACACATTAATCAATAGTGTCCCTAGGACACAGTTTCTCGGTGGAGGAAATGTCGTGACCAAGAACGTCCTCATCTCCGGCGCGAGCATCGCCGGCCCCGCGCTGGCCTTCTGGCTGGGGCGCCTCGGCTTCGAGCCCACCGTCGTCGAACTGGCCCCCGCCCTGCGCCACGGAGGCCAGGCCGTCGACTTCCGCGGCGAGACCCACCTGACCGTGCTGGAGCGCATGGGCCTGCTCCCCGCACTGCGCGAACTCCAGACCGGCGGCAGCCCGATGCGCTTCGTCGACGAACGCGGCCGGACACTGCTGCACCTGCCGGCCGAGTTCGCCGGGGGCGAGATAGAGGTGCTGCGCGGCGACCTGGCCGCGGTGCTGTACGAGCACAGCCTCCCCCGCACCGAGTACGTCTTCGGCGACTCGATCACCCACCTGACCGAGACGCCCTCCGGCGTACGGGTCGACTTCCAACGCGGAGTCTCACGCGACTTCGACCTGGTCATCGGCGCGGACGGACTGCACTCCAACGTCCGTCGTCTCGCCTTCGGCCCGGAGGAGGACTACGTGAGCCACCTCGGGTACTACGCCGCCACCTGGCGGCTGCCCACTGATCTGGGCCTGCCGAGGGGATCGGCCGGACACAAGGGTTCGGTCGGATACAACGTGCCGGGGCGGCTCGCCTCCGTCGGCGCCGACCACCGGGACCCGGCCCAGGCAGGGGCGTTCTTCGCCTTCGCCTCGCCGGAACTGTCCTACGACCGCCACGATCTCGACCAGCAGAAGCGTCTGATCGACGACGCCTTCTCCGGACTCGGCTGGGAGGTGCCCCGCCTGCTCGCCTCCCTGCACCAGGCCCCCGACCTGTACTTCGACTCCATCAGCCGGGCGGACGTGGACACCTGGTCGACGGGGCGGGTGTGTCTCGTCGGCGACGCCGCCTGCGGGGCCACCATCGGCGGCATGGGCTCGGGGACCGCGGTAGTCGCCGCCTATGTGCTGGCCGGCGAACTCGCCCGAGCCGACGGCGACCATCGGACGGCGTTCACGCGGTACGAAACCAGGCTCCGCAAGTACGCCAAGGGCTGCCAGGCGGGCGGCGACCGTACCGGAAAATTCCTCGCCCCCGGCACCGCCACCGGCATTCGTCTCCGCAACGCCCTGCTGTCCCGACCCCTGTTCCTGAACGGAATGCTCAAGCTGGGAGAGAGAGTCAGCAGCACCGTGACCCTGCCCGACCATCCGGCCGCCCTCGGCCACCTCGGCCGGTGAACCTCTTCGGAGAGCGACCGGATCCGTCCGCCGCACGCAGCTGGGCAGCGGCTACCAGTCGAGTGTGAGGGGAACGAAGGGAGCGTCCTCGGGTGCCGCCTTGCGGGCCTCCAGGGCGGTCCTGGCGGGCGCGCCCACCGGAACGCGCAGCGGAGGATCGGGCTGCTCGATGGTGTCCGCGACCGCGGCGGCCACTTCCTCAGGAGTGACGGGCTCGAAGATCGACGTGCCACGCAGAGGGCCGAACTGCTTGAACAACGGCGTGTAGGGGTCGTTCTCCCCGAAGAAGGACTTGGCACGCTCGGCCCCGCCGGAGGAGACAGTGCTCGGCTGAAGGATGCTCACCCTGACACCGAAGTGACCCGCCTCGACAGCCAGCGTCTCCGCGAACGCCTCCATCGCCCACTTGCTGGCCGCGTACGGACCGATGATCGGCACAACCAACCGGCCCTGAATGCTGGACACGAAGACCAGCCGGCCCGCGCCGCGTTCACGCATGGCGGGCAGCACCCCCTGCACCACACGCAAAGGGCCGAAAGCGTTGAGCTGGAAGAGTGCCTCGACCTCGGACATGGGCACGCTCTCCAGGGGCGCCCGGATCGTCGCGCCCGCATTGCTGACGAGCACGTCGATCTCCCCTGCCTCCCGGACAGCCTCATCGACACTTTCCTGATCGGTGACGTCC
The DNA here is from genome assembly GCF_042667665.1 of Streptomyces sp. NPDC057307. NCBI lineage: Bacteria > Bacillati > Actinomycetota > Actinomycetes > Kitasatosporales > Streptomycetaceae > Streptomyces > Streptomyces sp. NPDC057307. The sequence continues at coordinate 15,174 of NZ_JBHUZM010000030.1, forward strand.
AGGCGCAGACGCTGGTCGACAGGGAGATCGTCGAGGTCTTCGGGCCGGCGGGCAGTGGCGACAACCCGGTGGCCACGCGCGGCAAGTTCGATCGCGATAGCCCTGCCGATACCCCTGGACGCGCCGGTGATCAGTACGGATGCCATGTCGCTCTCCTGTCTGGATGATGTGGCGGAGTCGGCGGAAGCGACGGCGCGCCTCATCGGTTTCGCCCGGCCTCCCTGGGAGGCGGGGTGATGGGAGCCGCTGTCGCGGTCACGCCCGTCGTGTCCTCCTTATGACTCGTGTGTACGACGCCGAGGCGAGTGGCGCGAATCGAAGACCCGGCGGGTGAGGCGTACAGCGCGCCGGCGGGACGATCTGATGGCCTCGTCCGGACAGAGGAGGACCCGGTGCCCCGCGAGGGCGCGGCGTCAGGGCTGTTTCATCTGCGTGGCGGCCTTCTCCATGTCGGCGACCGTTCCCGACATGATCGTCCGTACGTGCCGGGTGATGTCCCGCACGGGCCAGTCCCACCACGCCACGGCGAGGAGCCTGGCGATGTCCGCGGCGTCGTAGCGGGTGCGGATGAGCCGGGCGGGGTTGCCGCCGACGATGCCGTAGTCGGGGACGTCGCCGGTGACCACGGCCCCGGCGGCGATGATCGCGCCGTGACCGATGCGTACACCGGGCATGACCGTGGCGCCGTGGCCGAACCACACGTCGTTGCCGACGACCGTGTCGCCCCGGCCGGGCAGGTCGGTGATCAGGTCGAAGTGCTCCGCCCAGGAGCCCCCCATGGTGGGGAACGGGAAGGTCGAAGGACCGTCCATGCGGTGGTTGGCGCCGTTCATGATGAACCGGGTGCCCGTGCCCAGCGCGCAGTACTTGCCGATGACGAGCCGCTCGGGACCGTAGTGGTAGAGAACGTTGCGCGTCTCGAACGCGGTCGGGTCGTCCGGGTCGTCGTAGTAGGAGAAGTCGCCGACGTCGATCAGCGGTGACTTCACCAGCGGCTTGAGCAGCACCACGCGCGGGTGCGCGGGCATCGGGTGGAGCACGGTGGGGTCGGCGGGAACGGGCGGCATCGCGGAGGCGGTTCCTCTCCGGTGGGCGTATAGCGACAACTGTCGCGTTAAGATGCTGGCACAGCCCTGCCGCCTCGATCAACCGGATACCGATTGCCGATGACAGACCCGCTGGACACGCCACTGGACACGACGTCGGACCGCCGTCCGGGCGGTCGCACCGCCCGTATCCGCGCCCAGGTTCTCGACGCGGTACGCGCCGAGCTCACCGAAAGCGGTCACGAAGGGCTCACGATGGAGGCTGTCGCGACGCGGGCCGGAGTGCACCGCGCCACGGTCTACCGGCGCTGGCGCGATGTCGGCGGCCTGATCGTCGATGTCATCGACGCCGCCGGCGAGATGGGCTGGCGGCCGCCGGACACCGGCTCGCTGCGCGGCGACCTGACGGCCCTCAACCAGGAGATCCAGGAGTCCCTGGTCGTACAACCGTCGTTCGCCCTCGCCCTGATGGCCGCCTCGTTCCACTCCGAACAGGCCGCGCGGGCTCAGACGCGGCTGTGGACGGACCGGTACGCCCAGTGCGAGATCCTTGTCGAGCGCGCCGTCGCGCGCGGCGAACTCCCCGCACGGCACACGGACGCGCGGGGCCTGCTGATCGCCGCCACGGCGCCGCTCTACCACCAGTTGGTGCTCCTGCGCGCCGATCCGGACCCGCGCCTCCCGGAACGGGCCGCGAAGGCCGCAGTCCTGGCCGCTGCCGGGGGCGCCTTCTCCGTCCCTCGGGAAGAGGGCGAGTGAGCGAGGAGCCGCGCCCCCTGTCGAACCCCGTCGTCATCACGCGCCAACACCCGGTCGGGGAACCTCAGCCTCGACGCCGAGCGGGCGCGGATTTGTTTCCGCGAGTGCGGGGCAGCGTTGGCGAAGTGGCAGGTGAAGTTGCGGCCCCTGCTCGGCAATGACCATGGCGGCCGTGAATGGACAATTGCGGGGACGGCGCAGGCGCCCGACACTGGGAAGTGCGGGGCCATGCCCAGTGAGGATGTGTCGTATGCGCGAGAGCGACAACGGCCAGGACGAGGAAGAGCTCGAAACAGGGAATACCGAGGACGCGGAAGTCGTCGATGCGGAACCGGACGACTACGCCGAGGGGGACGTGGTCGACCAAGGGCCACCGGATGTGTTTCTCGACGTTCCGGTGCTCAATATCGACGAGATCCATCTGGATGTGCAGGACCTGCGGGCCCATGTGTCTCTGAAGGCCGAGGTCCTCGATTTGCTCAAGCTGAATGTGGGCGCGGATGTCGCGCTCGGCAAGGTGGAGCTGGATATCAAGGGGGTTGAGGCGCAGGCACAGCTGAAAGTCCGCCTCCACAACGTCGCGACAATTGTCAACCGCGTATTGACGACAATCGACCGGAACCCGGAGATTCTGGAGCAGCTGACCAGAAGTGTGGGGCAGGCGGTCGAGGAGGTCGGCACGGGCGCGGGGGACGCCGTCAAGGAGATCGGCAGGGGCACGGGGGATGCTGCGGAGAGCGTGGGCCGGGGTGCCGGGGCGGCGGTGGAGGACGTGGGCCACGGTGCGGGCGAAGCGGTTGAAGATGTCGGCGAAGGGGCTGGAGCCGCCGTCGAGGACGTAGGTGAAGGCGCTGGAGGCGCGGTCGAGGATGTAGGTGAAGGCGCTGGAGGCGCCGTCGAGGACGTGGGCGAGGGGGCTGGAGGCGCCGTCAACGATGTTGGCCAAGGCGCCGGTGGTGCCGTTGAAGATGTCGGGCAGAGCGCCGGCGACACGGTCGAAGATGCCGGTCGCAGTGCCGGTGAGAGCGTCGGCAGGACGGCGACCGGTGCCGGGCAGGCCGCGAAGGGCGCCGCCGGGAAGGCCGACGCCGTACGCAGGCCCACTCGGAAGCCCGTGGATGACGGCGGTTCGGGGCGGCGTGGCGCCCCGGCGACGAGGAAGGACCGGGGCGCGCGGACGGCCCGGCGCCGCGACTCGTACAAACGCTGATTCTCCACTGATGTGCGGCGCCGGAACCCCCCAATTCGCAAGGCCGTAGGGCGATACCGGAACTCGCATGTGTCCGCACGGGGCGGTGGAACACTCACCCGAATGGCGTTACGCGGATGCGCGGAGCACAGTGGAACGGGGGCGCAGGCGTCCGAGTAAAAACTCTGCCGACTGTGGCACTTTCCTCCGCTCCTTCGCTTCGTCCGAAAGAGAGAAGGAGTCTCCGGAAGCTCTCTTCAGGAAGATGGGTCGGTCATGACAGTGAACGAAGCCACATCAAAAGCAATGTCGAACGGCCACCACCACCACGGTGAGGTCAAGGGAACGACGACGATCGCGGACTCGGTAGTGGCCTCCATTGCCGGTATCGCGACCCGTGACGCCTCCGGGGTGTACGCGATGGGCGGTGGTATCTCTCGGACTCTGGGAGCCGCCAGGGACAAGATGGGCCGATCCGATGACGTCACGCGCGGTGTTCGCGTGGAGGTCGGCGAGAAGGAGGCGGCCGTCGATGTGAGCGTGGTGGTGGAGTACGGATATCCGATCACCCGGACCACCGACGACATCCGGTCGGGGGTCGCCGACGCGGTCGAGAGCATGACCGGGCTCGATGTCGCCGAGATCAACATCGACGTCCTGGACGTGCACGTACCGGGGTCGGACGACAACGACGACGACAGCGGCGGTTCGTCCCGCGCCCGGTAACAGGCCGCTTCGCCTCGACGACGGAACGGAAGACGGCCGGACCGCGGGTGCCGACCGAACGGCGAGAACCTGGCGAAGGTGGCTGACTCATGGAAGAACAGACAAAACTCGCTCTCGCAAGTGCCGTACTCGGGGGTTATGTCCTGGGCCGGACGAAGAAGGGCCGGCTCGCGCTGACGGTGGCGACCGTCGTGGCCGGGAGAGGTCTGGGGTTCGGCCCCAAGGAACTGGCCGCCGAGGGAGCCCGCCGCCTGGCGGACGTACCGCAGGTCGCGGAGGTGCAGGAACAGGTCCGCGAGCAGGGCTTCCAAGCCGTGCGAGGCGCGCTGTCGGCGGTCACCGACCGTGGCATCGGCTCGCTGGCCGATGCCATCAGCGGCCGTACGGCGAGCATCAGCCGCAAGGCAGACGACGCGGACGAAGAAGACGACGAGGACCAGGCCCCCGAGGATTCCGACGATTCGGAGGAGGAGCCGGAAGACGAGGAAGAGGAGCCGGAAGAGGAGGAGCTGGAGAACGAGGACGAATCCGACGAGGACGAATCCGACGAGGAAGGGGAACCGGCACCCGCCCGCCGGCGCAAGGCCGCTCCCGAACGCCGTGGTACCCGGTCGGCGCCCAAGCAGAAGGCTCCCGCGAAAAAGGCTCCGGCCAAGAAGACAGCGGCGAAGAAGACCGCGCCCACGAAGCGGGCGGCGAAGAAGACCACCTCTTCCCGTTCCAGCCGTCGGAGGTGACTCGGTATGGCCAGGGCCAGTACGAAGGAGGACACCGCCACGGCGGCGACCTCGAACGCGGGTCGGCTGCGTGAGGAGCTCTCCCACTACGTCAGCGCGCAAGTAGGGCGCGCCGTTGAACGGGTGGGCGACAAACTGACCGACCTGACCGGGCAGTTGACAGATGTCGCGGAGAACGGCGGGCAGCTGCCCGCGATCGGCTCCCGCATCCTGCACGGCGAATCACCCGTCGGAGCCATGGTCTCCGAGAAGGCGAAGTCCGTGAAGGACTCGGTGGTCGACAAGGCCAAGGACCTTACGGGTGGCGACAGTCGGCCGGGCAGCGGGGATGTGAAGGTGACGAACATCGTCGAAGTCCTCGACGTGGGAGTGCCGTTGAGAACGGCCTACGACCACTGGACCGAGTACGAGAAGTTCGGCAGCTTCACCAAGGGCGTCGGCAATGTGTCGAAGGGCGACGACGACACGACCACCAACTGGAAGACCAAGGTGGGCCCGTCGTCCCGCACCTTCGAGGCGACCGTCCTGGAGCAGATTCCGGACGACCGCATCGTATGGACGTCCGAGGGCTCGAAGGGCACGACCCAAGGGGCGGTCAGTTTCCATGAGATGGCGCCGAACCTGACCAGGATCGTGCTGGTGGTCGAGTACTACCCGTCCGGTTTCTTCGAGAAGACCGGGAACATCTGGCGAGCTCAAGGCCGCCGTCTGCGGCTCGACTTCAAGAACTTCCAGCGCTATGTGACGCTCACCGACGAGGAGCCTGAGGCGTGGCGTGGGGAGATCCGCGACGGCGAGGTCGTCCGTACGCACGAAGAGGCCATGGAAGAAGAAGAGGACGAGGCGGGAGACGACGGCCCCGAGGACCAGGAGGGGGAGAACGAGGAGTAGCGGGTCAGACCGGCGTCGGTCCGGAGGTCAGAGCCTGCCACCCGTCAGACGGGTGAAGGGACCTCCGTGCGGCTTGGCCGTCTGGCGGCCCAGGGCGAAGGCACCGCCCGCCAAGCCGACGACTCCCGCCGCGGCGCCCGCCGCTATGGCCTTGCGGTGCTTGATGACGGTCCAGGCGGTGGTGGCTGTGGCGACCGCCTTGCCCGCTGTGGCGAGGACGGCCTGCTGTCCGCTCTCCCAGCCGGTGGCGGCTGCCTGGCCGGCACGCTTGGTGGCGTCCCCCGCCGAACGCACCCCGCTCTCCACGGACTTCTCGGCGGCTCGCCCCGACTCCTTGGCCTTCGAGGCCGCGACGGCCGAGCCTGTCTTCGCGCGGCTCTCCGCGGTCTTGGCGGTCTTTCTGGCGGGGGCGGCGGCGCGCTTCGCTGTCTGCCGTCCCTTGGTGGTGGCGGACTTGGCGGTCGCGTTCACCTTTCCGGCCGTACCGTTGGCGTCCTTGTTTGCTTCGCTCTCTGAAGTCATGACGTTCGTGTTGCCGCTCGATGGGGCCCAAAACACCCCGGGGTGAGTCAGCCTGAATCGCGAGGCAGCAGGGAACCCAGCGGACCGAGATCCAGATTGAGATCTTCCATGGTCAGGTCGTATCGCTCGCAGAGTTCGGTCATCCGGTCCTGGAGAATCATCAGCGTCATACCGATGCGCTCTTCCTGGTCCTCCCGGAGATCACCCTGGTCCACCCGGTGCAGCGCCGTACGTTCCATGAGCTGACGCAGCAATTCGACGATGGTGAGAACCAGTTTGATCAGGTCTCGTTCCACCGTGTCCGGGTCGGTTGCGAGACGCTGTGCGATGCCGTCGCGGGGCGCCGGGTCGTCCGGCCCCGTCGGTACGAGATCGAACGCCCGTGCCGCCGCGCTTGCGACCTCCTGCAAGTCGTCGCCGCGGGTGGTGTCAGCCATCGTGAGTCTCCTTCTGCGTCCCCGGCGCCTTCTGCGTCCCCGGCGCCGGGCCCTTGCGGTCCGTCACCACGGGGCGGGTCCGTCGGGCGTGATCGAGCGGATGACCGCCCGCAGATTGATGTGCACGAGGTCCACATCGGCGACGGACAGTACGAGATCCCCGGTCAGGACCGCCCCTCCGGTCAGCAACCGGTCGAGCAGATCGATGAGCGCCACCTGCCGTCCGGCAAGGGATTCGATGGAATCGTCCGGGCCGTCCAGACCGCCTGGCGGCCTTCGGTCTCGCGTCTCGGCGAACCCGACGGTCGGCAGGGCCTCGTTCAGTTCGCCGTTCACCGTCGTTCACCGTCCTCCGCCGGCAGCGGTGTCGCGAAGGAGTACGGCGCCCAGGGGCCGGTGATCTCGACGCGTACGCCCGGAACATCGTCGGAGAGCCCGGCGAGCGCCGCACGGAACTCGGCCTCGCGTGACGCTTCCACCAGATAGGCGTCGTTGGCGATGTTCTCGCCGGCGTCCGGAGCGAGGTCTCCCTGCTGGGGCCGGTGCGCCAGCCGGGCGCGGGCGATCGCTCCCACCCGGGTGGCGATCTCGGCCGCGACCGCCCCCGCCGCCTGGTAGGTGTCGCGGTGGTTGCGGCGCTGCGCGCGGCGCTGTCGCAGGTACGCGCGCCCCGGGCCGGTGGCCTCGGGTTCGCTCCCCGCCGTGTCGGCCGTGTCCGCCATGGCCGCCTCGCGTGGGTCGGCGTAGACCTTGACACCCAGCTCGACGTGACCTTCGAGCCGGGAGAGCAAGTCTCCGAACTCCACGGCCCGTTCGGCGAGCATCTCGCTCACCCGCGCGTCATCCAGATAGACCGTGGCGAGCCGCATGGGCAGGACGGTCGCGCTCTCGTAGGCGGCCTCGACCACGGCGTGATGTGTACGGGCCAGCACTTCGAGCTGCTTCATGTCCTCCATCTGGGCCCGAAGACCATCCGTACCGAAGGCTTCATGAGGCACCGACGACACCAGGGCCACGAGATCTCCGGCCGGTACGGTCCGCAACAACCCGTCGTGCAGCCCGGCACGGCAGGACAGGGCGGAGTCCAGCGCCGCCCCACCGCGGGTGACCGCGTAGACGTAGCTCATCGGCGGGACCGTGGAGTTCGCGTCGGTGCTGCTCACGGCTTCTCCTTGTCTGCCACCGCCGCGCGCAACTCGGCCAGCTCGGCGCGTAGTTGTGCGTTCTCCAGCGCCAGTGGCTCGGAGGCGGCCTCGACCGAGGACGAGCCGTTGGAGCTGTGGGCGCCGTTCCCCGATTGCGCGGACCTGGCACGGGAGGAGAGCGAGGGGTCGTGCTCCCACCAGTCGATGCCCATCTCCTTGGCCTTGTCCACGGACGCGACCAGCAGCCTCAGCTTGATGGTGAGCAGTTCGATGTCGAGCAGATTGATCTGGATGTCGCCGGCGATGACGATGCCCTTGTCCAGGACACGCTCAAGAATGTCGGCGAGATTTGCGGATGACCCTTGCTGGCCGTATGGGGACACCCCGGAGGAGGTCCCCATACGGCCGGCCAGTGAGTCGGACACTGGAATCAGCCCTGTCTGTGCTGTCGGCGGAGTCTGTCAGCGACCCGCCGAGGCGGTACGGCGCCGGGGACGCCGGGCCGGCTCTTCCTCTTCCTCTTCCTCCGCTTCGTCGACGGCCTCGTCCTCGTACGCGTCCTCAACAGGAGCGTCCTCGTCGGCGCGACCCTCTTCGTCGACGGCCTCGTCCTCGTCGTCGTACTCGGCGCGCTCCTCCTGGTCCTCCTGGTCCTCCTCGGAAGGCTCCTCCTCGTCCGCGTACTCCTCATCGGCCTCGGCCTCCGGGGCGTCCGCGCTCTCCTCGGTGCCCTCGCCCTCCTCCTGCTCGCGTGCCTCTTCCTCCTCGACGGCCTCGTCGTGCTCCAGCACGACCTCCCCGTCGCGGATCTCGCCGCGCCACCCGTCGGTGGCCTCGCCACGCATCATGATGAACTTGCGGTAGAGCTTGAGGTCGAGACGGGCCCTGCGGCCCTGGGCGCGCCAGATGTTGCCGGTCTTCTCGAACAGCCCCTTGGGGAAGTATTCGAGAACCAGCAGCACCCGCGTCAGGTTGTCGGTGATGGCGTGGAAGGTCACCACGCCCTTGACCGTGCCCTTGGCGCCCTCGGTGGTCCAGGTGATGCGCTCGTCCGGTACCTGCTCGGTGACGTTCGCCTTCCAACTGCGCGTGGACTTGGCGACCTTCACCTTCCAGTTGCTGCTGGTGTCGTCGGCCTTCTCGACACTCACGACACCCTTGGCGAAGGTGCTGAACTCCTGGAACTGCGTCCACTGGTCGTACGCCTCACGCACCGGCACACCGACGTCGATGTCCTCGGTGATGGTGACGCTCTTCGACTTGCCGCCGCCGCCCTTGCGCCCCTTGCCGAACAAACCCTTGACCTTGTCCTTGATGGTGTCCTTCAGATGTGAGGTACCGGCCGCCATGGCCGCCTGCGCGGGCGACTTGCCCTCGCCGAGTGCCTGGCCGCCCTTGGCCAGACTCTTCACCGCTCCGCCGGGACCGTTCTTCGGGTCGGCCAGCTTGCCGACGCCTTCACCGAGCCGCTGTCCGAGATTCGTGACGGCGTGCGTCGCACGTACCTTGAGGTAGTTCTGAAGCTCTTCCTTGAGACGGTCGGTGGCCGGATTCTTCGCCACGTCGTCCTTGAACCTGCTGAGGGTCGAGTCAGCCATTGCCGCCACCCCGCTCCTTGCGGCCGGCCGACGAAGCGGTCTTCCGCGCTCCGGAGGCCGTCTTCTTCCGTGCGGCTCCGGTACGGCCCGAGGCGGTCCCGCGGGCTCCGGACGCGGCCTTGGCCGCGGGCTTGGCGGACCGCTTGGCGGCCGGCTTACGGCGCGGCGCCGGCTCGTCGTCCGGCTCGTCGGCATCGTCGCGGACGTCCCGGTCGTCCTCATCCAGGTCGTCGTCCTCGCGGTCGTCGGCACGCGCGTTCTCGCGGCCGCCCCCGCCGGCATCCTTGCCTTCAAGGCCCAGTGTCCGCTGGTGAAGGGAGTCGGCGAGGCCCGAGGCCCGCTGGGTCAGGGCATTGGTGGCGGCCGACTTCGTGGCACCCACCAGTTCCTTGCGGACCTGGTCGTTGAGACTGCCCAGAACGGGTGAGTTCGCCACCAGTTTACCGAGCTGCTTCGGATCAAAGCTCAGTTTCTTCCCGGCCAGGAACATCCCGAGGCCGATGGCCATCTTGGCTTTCTTCGTGCGTCCCAGCAGGTATCCACCCACCAGGGCGACACCTATCTTGGCGTTGCCTGTCATCTCTCTTGCACCTCATTCTCCCCGTGTCAGGGATTGGCCCTCAGGCGTCGCTGGTGTGCCTCGATCTCCTCAAGCCTGTCCAGCAGTTCGTCCTCGCGCCGGTCGAATTCCTCTTCGCTGATAGCGCCGCTCAGCAGCTCCTTCTCCAGATCGGCCAATTCCTTGCGCACGGGATCGGGGTCGTAGTACTCGCGTTCCGCCGCGAGCACCACCTGATCGAGAACCCAGACGCTGCCTCGCACGGGTGCGAGCGGCAGGGTGAGAATCTGCGTGATGAGGCCCATGGCGGATCCTCCGATCAGTGGGAGTCGGTCGTCGAGCCTGCGGATGTCAGACGAAGCTGTACGGGGGCAGCGGTCCGTTCAGAGCGAACTCGTAGTCGTCACCCCGGCGTTGCGCCTCTTCGTACACGGCCTGCGAGAACACCGCCGCCTCGTCGCGCTTCACCAGAAAGGACACATTCAGGAAATGAGCCTTGGTGGGGTCGGCCTGGGAGCTGCGCTCCGCCGTCGGAGTCAGCGCGGTGAGCAATTCGCTCGCCACAGCACTCTGGCGGAGCTGGATCTCGTGGGATACGAGTTCGCCCAGCGCGACTTTCTCGTCCTGCGCGGCGGGATTATCCCGTGTGTACTCACTCAGCCGGCGCACTTCGTCGGATTCGTGGAGTATTTCGCGCAGCAGACTCTGCTCCTCGCGCGAGACCTTCAGGTTGTACTCCAGGCGCCCGTCGAGTTCGGTGAGGCGGGCGGTGTAGGTGTCCCGCTCCTCCTCCAGCGCGGTGCGGACCTGGTCGTCGTCGGGGCCGACGAGACCGAACCGCATCGGCAGTGCGGCGCCGTCGGTCATCAGCCGCTCCAGCACGCTCTGGTGCGCGACGAGGTCACGGCGCTTGGCACGCAGGTCCGGCGGCGTATCACTGACGACGGCACCAAGTGCCTTGGTCTTGACGGTCCGCAGTGCGGACGGCGGATCGCCGACGCCGTTGAGGCCGTCCAGCCTGAGCGGGTGGTCGGCCGCGGTGATGGCATAGATGTACGTGGGCATCGGCTATTCCTCCCGGCGCTGGGTGGTGCGGCGGCTGCTGGACGAAGCGGCCTTGCGTGCCGGCCGCTTCTCCTTCTCCTTGTCGTCGTCCTCGGAGCTGGAGTCCGAACGACCGCTCTGGAACGAGTCGGTGAAGGCTTCGACCGCGCCCGTCAGCGCACCCTTCGACTTCCCCTTGGCTCCGCTCTCGACGGAGTCACCGACGATGTCGGTGAGCTGCGTCGGTGCCTTGCGGCCCGATTCGAGGTCAAGTCGGTTGCACGCCTCGGCGAAACGGAGATACGTGTCGACACTGGCGACGACGACACGAACGTCGATCTTGAGAATCTCGATGCCGACGATCGAAACACGAACGAAGGCGTCGATGACGAGCCCCCTGTCGAGAATCAGCTCAAGAACGTCGTAGAGATTTCCAGATCCACTCCCACTCGCGTTGGTGGAGTTGCTCTGCTGCACGAGACTCATCGTCGACCTTCCTTCCAATGAGTTGAGACACATGGTCCGGTCCGATCACGGTTGGCCTACGACTCAGCGGTCGACCTGGCCCCGTGAGTACCGGCGAATTCGTTCATAGCCCACGAGTTGACCCTGACCGTCGAGGGAGACGCGATAGGAGGCCATGACGCTGGTGGTGTCGGGGACCCTCTCGATCTCGACGACTTCCACGTCAGCGGTCCACCCGTCGTCCGTGGCCTTCAGCGAGGACACGGAGCTGGGCTCGCACTTGAGCAGCTCGGCGAGTTGTCCGGCGGCCTTTCGCATCGCCGTGGAGACGTCGATACGCGCCTGCTTCTCTTCGCCGTTCTTGCTGTCCGTCGTAGCCATTTCCCCGCCTGTCGTACGTCGCCCGGCCGGACTTCCCGTCCGTGCTGTCCGGTTCAATTCGGTTGGCCATCGTTCGTGATGTCAGTGCGGGTGCCCCTCGGATCCGAACGTATGCGTGAGAGGAAACACAGCGCGGTCGACGGCCGAGCGGCCGTCCGATCCCGTCCGGCGGCGAAACGACGTGTGTGTACGGTCGGGCGCATGACGCTTCAACACCCTGCGGACCGTGGCGGCGACAGGCCCGGACGGTTTGCCCGCCTTGCCGAGTACGCCTCCAATTTCACCAGCTCACCGGCGTTCTTCGGGGTGTGCATGGGCCTCGTCGGCATCGTCATCGGCGCGCACTTCGCCAAGTTGGAGGTGACCTGGCTGCTGCTCGCCGGCGAGTCGATGACCGCGGTGACGCTGCTGCTGCTCGCCCTGCTGAAGAACTCCGAGCGCCGCGCGGAGCACGCCATCCAACTGAAGCTGGACGCCATAGCGGCGGCGCTCCTGGAGACGCAGGAGGGCAAGCCCGGTACGGCGGTGCACAGCCTCAAGGAGGCCATAAAGATCGAGGACGACACCTGACACCCCCGGATGGCGCCGGGCTCGGGGGCGTCGGCGCATATGTACCGCGCGGTCCCAGTCGGTCAGGGGGTGCGGGTGAGGATTTCGCAGCCGTCGTCCGTGACGAGGGCGGTGTCGGAGTAGGCGTGGGAGCCGAACTCCCCGCCGAGGAGCCAGGACTGGATGTGGAACGTCATGCCGGCCCGTAGTTCCATGGTGTTGCCGGGGCGCAGGGTCCGGCTGCCGCCCATCCAGCCGGGCGGGAAGCCGATGCCGATGAGATAGCCGCAGTGGTGTCGTTCGTACGGTTCGCCGAGAGCCGACTCGATCGCGGAGTGCCAGGCACGGAAAACCTGTTCCGCGGTGTTGCCGGGGTGGAGTGCCGTACGCAGGGCACTCATCGCCGTGCGAGAGGCGTCGGCCGCCCGGGTGTCGCGCACGGCACCCGCAGGGCCGAGACGGCGGAGCCGGGCCAGGGGTGCGTGGTAGCGGCCCCGCGCGGCGGAGAGTTCGAGGAAGACGGTGTCGCGGGGGCCGAGCGTCCGCCTGGACCAGGTCAGGTGCTCCTGGTCGAGGCGGTCGGTACCGCGTACGAGGGGCGCGAAGGCGGGCAGGTCGCCGCCCGCGCGCAGCATGGTGTCGTAGACAGTCGCCGCGATCTCGTTCTCGCGGGCGCCGGCGGTGGCGGCGGCCAGGCCGGCGGCCATGGCGGTGTCGGACAGCCGGGCCGCGTCGCGGATGAGGGCGATTTCCCGCTCGGTGTGCACGAAGTGCCGGGCGCTGACCTGCGCGCCGAAGTCCTTCCAGGTGAGACCGCCTGCGGTGCGCAGCCGGTCCCAGACGGCGGGCGGCAGGCTGAGCGAGTCTGCCTGGTATCCGACGGCCGCGGGCGGAGCGCGGTGCGCGTCGCCGATGGCCTGGGTGAGTGCGGCGAGCAGTGCGTCGGCCGGGTCGGTGGCGTCTCCGTAGCCGCAATGCCGTACGCCGTCGGTCTGGGCGGCGGCGGTCGCCGCCTCCATCGCCCGCTCGACCAGTACTGGCTCACCGTCCAGGGGCACCACCAGCCCGGTGACGGCGAAGTGGTCTTGGTGATCAAGACCGCACAGGTAGTGGATGTCCTCCGGCGCGGTGACCAGCAGGACGTCCAGCCCGTGCCGCTCCATGGCGCCACGGATGACGGCCACCCGCTGCTCGTACTCCTGGGGCGGGAAGCGTGGCTCGTCGGTGAGCGGTCCGGCAGTTCGTCGTTGTGCGTGGGTCGTGCCGGCCCAGTCTGCCGTCCCCGTCGGGGATGGCACGTATGCGAGACGACCTCATGGGCACCCGTTCACCCGTGTGAGAACCGGTGGGCGCGTGGGTACCCATAGCGGTCCCACCGAACAGGACCACAAAGGAGGCACATCATGCCCGCAGGATCCAGTCCCAAGCGAGAGCGACAGTACGAACACATCAAGGAAAGCGCCGAGAAGCGCGGCACGTCGGAAGGGCGCGCGAAGGAGATCGCCTCGCGCACGGTCAACAAGGAACGCGCCCGCTCGGGCGAGGCCAGGTCCGCGAGCAAAACGTCCACCCGTGACCCCAAGTCCGCCTCGCAACGCGGGGGCGAGCGGTCCCACAGCGGCCCCCAGGGCCCGACGAGGGACCAGCTCTACGCGGAGGCCAGGAAGAAGAACGTCGAAGGCCGCTCGTCGATGAACAAGGAGCAACTACGCAAGGCCGTCGGCCGCTGAGCCGGAGAGGAGCCGGGCGGCGCTCGGAAGACTCCGACGACGCGCCGCCCTGCCTCCGTGGTCCGCACCGGATGATCACAGAGTCAGGGGCCCGGGGCCGCGCCCGGTATCGCGAGGAAAACTCTCAGCGCGCTGTCCTCGGCGCCGCCGCCGGCCCACGGGTGCGTGGTTCAGGGTCGCGACCGATCTTTTGGAAAGGCTGACATGACCGACTCGCAGCCCCTGCCGGGGCAGGACGAATCCTTCTGGATGGCGACCGCCGGTGCCACCGACCACCCGGCGCTGAACGAGGACATCAGCGTCGATGTGGTCGTGGTGGGCGGCGGCATCGCCGGCCTGAGCACGGCGTGGGAACTGGCCGGCGCCGGCCGGACGGTCGCCGTTCTGGAGGCCGATCGGATCGCCGCCGGGGTGAGCGGATACACCACGGCCAAGGTGTCCGCGCTCCACACCTTGGTCTACGACCGGCTGCGCCGGACACGGAGCGAAGACGCGGCGCGGCTGTACGCGCTGTCGCAGCAGGGCGCGGTGGAACGGGTGGCCGGGATCGTCGCCGGGCTCGGCATCGCCTGCGACCTGGAGCGCGCGCCCGCCTACACCTACGCCACGGAGTCCGCCGCAGTCCCCGCGCTCAAGGCCGAGGCCGAGGCAGCCGCGGCGGCCGGACTCGCGGCGACGTACGTGGAACGCACCGAGCTGCCGTACGAGGTGAGCGGCGCCGTGCGGGTGGACGCGCAGGCGCAGTTCCACCCCCGTAAGTACCTGCTCGCCCTCGCCGCGGACCTCCGGGCCAAGGGCGGCCAGATCTACGAACGCTCCCGTGCCACCGGCCTGTCGGAAGGCTCCCCCTGCCAGGTCACCGTCGAGTCGGGGCACACCGTGACGGCCCGCGACGTGGTCGTCGCCACCCATTTCCCCGTCTTCGACAGGGCGCTGACCTTCGCACGGCTCTCCCCTCGCAGGGAACTGGTGGTCGCCGCCCCGATCGCGGCCGGAATCGCGCCGACCGGCATGTACATCACACAGGAGGAGGGCAAGCGATCGGTGCGCACCGCGCCGCTCGACGAGGAACACCGGCTGCTCATCGTCACCGGGGAAAGCTTCACACCCGGCACGGGCGATCCCCGCGAGGGATTCCGGCGTCTGGACGCCTGGATGCACGCCCGCTTCCCCGTGGGTGAGACGGCTTACCGCTGGGCGGCCCAGGACAACGACTCCTCCGACACCGTCCCCCTCGTCGGTCCCTTTCACGCCGGCTCCCGCCACACATACGTGGCCACCGGATTCGGCGGCTGGGGCATGAGCGGCGGCGTCATGGCCGGCAGGCTTCTCACCGGCCTGATCATCGGCGAGGAGCCGCGGTGGGCCACCCTGTACGACCCGCGCAGGCTCAAGAGCACCCTGCGGGAGGCGCCCGCCCTGCTGAAGCAACAGGCCCATGTCGCAAGGCACTTCGCCGGAGACCGGCTGCACACCACGCACGTCGACTCGGTCGCGGAGATCCCGCCGGGCACGGGCGCGGTGGTACGCGTGAACGGGCAGCGCTGCGCGGTCTACCGGGACTCGGCCGGTGTCGCCCGGGCCGTGTCCGCGCGATGTACGCACCTGGGATGTCTGGTGGCCTTCAACGACGCCGAGACGGCCTGGGAGTGCCCCTGCCACGGCTCGCGCTTCGACGTCGACGGCGCGGTCCGCCAGGGACCCGCCGTCCACCCGCTGGAGGAACGGGACCTGCCGGGCGCCTGACAACGGGCCCCGTTCGCTGTCGCCCGGTCGTCGTTCACTCCAGGCCCATGAAGACGCTGCTGTCGAGCCGGGCCAGCAAATCGGCGACGTTCTCGTACACCTCGCCGGCCCCGGCGGCTTCGAGCGCGTCGCGCGGAATACCGCCCGACAGGACCGCGACGCTCCGTACGCCCGCTTTCGACGCCGCTTCCATGTCCCACACGGCGTCTCCGACGAAAACCGCATGCTCCGCCGGCACCCCGGCGAGGTCCAGCGCGGCACGCACGGGGTCGGGTGCCGGTTTGCCCTGCGACACGTCGTCCGCGCTCGCGGTTCCGGCGATGACGTCGTCGGCGTCGATCGCCCGTCGCAGGGCGTCGAGTTCGGGTCCGGTCGCCGAGGAGGCGAGGATGTTCGTCCAGCCCTGTCCTGCCAGCACTCGCAGGAGATCGGCGGCGGATCCGAAGGCCGTCAGCCGGCCGAAGTACGTGCCGTACAGCGTGCTGTGCGCGGCGCTGATCGCCTCGTCCCCGTCGTGGTCCCGGTCGTCGCCGAGCAGATGGGCGATGAGGTCACCGGAGCCGAGCCCTACCGCCCGGTGGATGTCGGACATCGCCACCTGGTGGCCCGCCCCACGGAACGCCTGCCACCAACTGGTGACGTGGAGGTAGTTCGTGTCGGTCAGGGTGCCGTCAACGTCGAAGATCGCCGCGCGTGCCACGAGGGTGCCTCACTCTCCTGAAGTCCTTGAGGGAGCCCGGCCTTGCTCCCGAGCCCTCCGGTTCTTGGCTTGACCGCAGTCCCCGTCCTGCGTGCCGGTGGCGCGTCGAAGCGCCACCCTCGCGCACCCGGCGGGGCGAGCGGAACGGCGGACGCCGTCAGTCACGGCCGCCTTGGGCCGCCGTCGGCCAGGTGCCGGTGGCCCGTTCGATGGCCTTGGCGCCCGACCGGTCCACGGCACTGCGCACCACGGCGAAGATGGCCCCCTGCACGGCCGCGGCGAACAGCACCTCGCCCCACCCCCGGTCGCGGTCCAGGGCATCGGGTGCGTCGTCCTCGTGCCGGATCGCCTTCCACGACTTCTGGAAGACGAGCCCGGCCACCGTCCCGCCCACCCAGCCGAGGGCGAATCCGACGGGCTTGTAGGCGAGCGGCAGCTTCTGCTTCTTCTTCACCGGTGTCTCCCTCTCTGATACCGACCCCTTGCCCGCGGGCTCGTGGAACACCTCACGGATGCCCTCCAATGGCAACCCCACACCGAGGACCGCGATACCGCCACCGCTGCCTCCGCGACGCCCGGCCCCGCACCGCTGACCACACAGCCGCTCAGCGGGGAGGTCCACGTCAAGGGTCGGATCGTTCACCCGTCGGCGGCTTTTCCGCCCTCGCCCGACGGGGTGAGTACGGAAGGAACGCGGACGGATGCGGTGCCGTCGGAGGCCGGACTCTCAGTCGTCGTCCGCAGGATTGCCCCGGTGCCGTACCCAGAGCGGGGCCACGAACCAGCAGAGCAGGAACCAGACCGCCACCACACCGACCAGCACGGTGGCCCAGGCGTCCAGGACCGCCAGCCGCAGCACCAGGAGTAGCGACGACGTCATGGTGCACAGCAGGAGGACGAGCCCGAGCACGGTCAGGCGGGAGGCCAGGATCACCGTCTCCGGCTTGAGCTGTCGGCCGGTGAGAAGGCGATGCAGTGCCACCGGCCCCACCAGGGCCCCGACGGTGGCAGCGCCCAGGACCACCGTGACCGTGTAGATGTGCCGGTCGGTGTCCGAGAGATCGGTGAAGCGCTGCTGGAAGACAACGGTGAGCAGGAACCCGAAAAGGATTTGGACCCCTGTCTGGGCGACGCGCAGCTCTTGGAGCAGATCGCCCCAGCGCCGGTCGGCGCGCTCCTCCGGGGTCTCGTCACCGCGCCCCCCGGCCGTCCGACGCCTCGCCCCGCTGGAAGCCGGATCACCCGCACGGCTCGCCGGGTACTGCGACTACCCGCCCTTCACCCTCACCGACAACGGCGATTGATCGGCGACGACCCCCGCCCGTTCGGCGTTGCCGCTCTCCACGCCCCGGACCAGGGCTGGGGCGAGGCCGATCTCACGGCGGAACATGGTGTGCGCCATGTACATATCGCGCACATCGGCGTGACGTTCGTCTTTCATGTTCAATTCCCTAAGAATGCCCGCAGGTTTCCAGGATTCGACATTAACAGGCGCACTCCTTTCGCCCTCCGAATTGGCTGGCAAGAGATATCGGCTATCCGCGAATTCCTTTCGTGGCAACTTCCGGGGCGTGTCTTTACTTTGAGCCTTGAGCCTTTCCGATCTCCGGCAGAGCGCGCCGGGTTGGCCGCGACCGCCCCGCTCGACTGTTTCGCGCCTGCCGTGTCCCGTCCCTTTGGGGGGCGAGTTCCCGTCAGAACTTCAACGGTGCGGTGCGCGTGGGCGCCCATTTGACAGAGCCGCCCGCGGTGGGAGGGTTGAAAGAGGCGCGCGGCACACCACGGATTCTGCAGATCGTGTCTTCCGCGTCGGTACACGAGCAGAAGAAAGGGCGGCGATCTCGCCATGCGAGCAGCAGTGTACGAAGGACCGCGGACGGTCACGGTGAAGGACGTGCCGGACGCGAAGATCGAGCATCCCTGCGACATCATCGTGAAGATCACCAGCACCAACATCTGCGGTTCCGACCTCCACATGTATGAAGGACGGACCTCGTTCGAGACCGGCCGCACGCTCGGGCACGAGAACCTGGGCCAGGTCGTCGAGGTGGGGCCGGGCATCAGCAAGGTCAAGGTCGGCGAGTACGTCGTCCTCCCGTTCAACATCGCCTGCGGTTTCTGCAAACAGTGCGAGAAGGGGCTGACGAACTACTGCCTGACCATGCAGCCGGAGCCCGCCCTGGCGGGAGCCGCGTACGGGTTCGCGGAGATGGGTCCGTACCAGGGCGGCCAGGCCGAGCTGCTGCGCGTCCCGTACGGCGACTTCAACGCCCTGCGCCTGGGCGAGGACGCGGCCGAGCGGCAGGTGGACTACGTGATGCTCGCCGACATCTTCCCCACCGGCTATCACGCCACCGAGATGGCGGACGTGAAACCCGGGGACCAGACCATCGTCTACGGCGCCGGCCCGGTCGGCCTGATGGCCGCCTACTCGGCGCTCCTCAAGGGCGCGGGACGAGTGTGGGTCGCCGACCAGCAGCCGGACCGGCTGCGCGTCGCCGAGGAGATCGGGGCGATCCCGATCGACACACGCCGGGAGAACCCCGCCGAAGTGGTCAAGGAGGCGACTCTCGGACTGGGCGCGGACAACGGCTGCGAGTGCGTCGGCTACCAGGCACACGACCCCGAGGGCAAGGAGGACGCTGCTCTCACACTCAACGGCCTCATCGACGCCGTGCGGTTCACCGGATCGCTGGGGGTGGTGGGGGTGTTCCTGCCGGAGGATCCGGGCGGCGCCAAGGCCCAGGACGAACTCGAAGGGCAGGGCAAGGTCCCCTTCGACTACGGCCTGATGTGGTTCAAGGGCCAGCGGATGGGCACGGGACAGGCACCGGTCAAGCGCTACAACCGCGCCCTGCGCGACCTCGTCGCCGGAGGCAAGGCGGAGCCGAGCTTCCTCGTCTCCCACGAGCTCGACCTCGACGAGGCGCCCACCGCGTACGAGAAGTTCGACGCGCGTGAGAACGGATGGACCAAGGTCGTGCTCCACCCGAACGGTCACTCCGCCTGACCGCGACCGCGCCGGGTCGCACGTAACCCAGGCCCCGGCAGGGCCGGCGCCACGGACCGTGGCGCCGGTCCGATCCACGTGGGAGGGCCCCGCGTGGCAGAGGTCAGGGCGGGCCGCCCAGTACGTTCCATACGCGCGTGGCGATGTGCAGGTTCAGGCGGGTGTCGACGTTCGTCAGGTCTTGGCCGCCCACTTCGCGGATGCGTTGGAGGCGGTAGCGCAGCGTGCTGCGGTGAATGGTCAGGGCGGCGGCCGTGCGGTCGTAGTTGCCGCCGTACTCGAAGTACTGGGACAGCGTCCCGACCAGGTCGGTGCGGTGCGCGGCGTCGTAGTCCAGCAGCGGGCCGAGCCATTCGCGGACGAAGTGCTCGACCTCCTGGTGGTCACCGATGTGGCCGAGGATGCGAAAGAGGCCGAGCTCGTCGAAGGCCGTCGTGCCGTTGGGCGCCCCGGAGACCCGGCGGACCTCCAGCGCCCGCAGTGCCTCCTGGAACGAGCGGGGGATCTCGTCCGGGGTGTCGCACCGGCCGCCCACACCGATCGAACCGGTGGAGGAACCCAGTTCGCGGACCATGGCCCGGTGGAGGGTATCCGGCTGCGGACGTCCCTTGAGGACCAGAACGGCCAGTTCCGGGCGCCTCGTCTGCAGGGACCGTATCCCCAGACCGGTGGCCGCCCGGTCCGCGGCCCGGACGAACGCGTCGTCGACCGGTGTGCCCTCCCAGCGCAGCACGGCCAGGTAAAGAGGGCCGTGCAGGTCGTGGCCGACGGCCGCGGCCCGGGCGTAGGCACTCTCGTTGTCCGTACCGGCGAGCAGATCGTCCACCAGTCCCCGGCGCAGCCTCAGCTCGACCTCGGCGAGGTTCCGCAGGTGGGCCAGCGCCAGGGTCAGTGCGGCGCACCCGTGTTCGAGGGCGAACTCTTCCCGTTCGCCCGCCGTACCCCGGGGGTCGATCAGGGTCAGCGACCCGAGAAGCTCGCCCCGGTGTCTCGCCGGCGCGACAAGCCGTTCGCCGAGCCGTGCGGGCTGTGGCCGCTGGGCTGTCTCGCGCAGGAGTGACTCGTGCCGTGCCTCGTCGGGCTTCGTGTGGGAGTCGGCATGGCCGGGGCCCGCGCACGCCCGCCGATTGCCGAAGCGGTCGTCGATGACCACGGGGTGGCCGGTGAGCCGGTGGACGGCGTCCGCGATGGCCGCGACCGCGTCGGCGTGCGTGGCCGCCTCACTGAGCGCTTCGTGGACGGAGAGCCGGTACTCAAGGTCGGCCACGGAGGCGGTCAGCCGGGCGTTGGCCGCCGCACGGTCCTCGTCGACCCTCCGCAGCTCCCGGGCGTGGTCGCGTTCCCCGCGCCGGGCCACGGCGTTCGCCAGGGCCGCCGCGGTCTGCTGGGCCAGGACATGCGTCAGGAAGCGCTCCGGGTCGGTGGGGCGGGCGGGGGCGCTGACCACCAGATGGCCGAGGGCGCCCGGCCCGCCGGGGAGGACGTACGCCCAGGCCCAGCCGCGGCCCGGCACGGTGACCGGCCCCCCATGGCTGTTCAGGTCCCTGACCTGCGCGTCGAGGTGCGGCGCGTGGCCCGGCCAGTCCGTCGGTGTGCGGGTCGTCCGGGCCCCGTCGTACGAGAGGTAGCCCGCCTCGGCCCGGCAGGGGCCCAGGGTGCCGACGGCGCTCAGTGCCAGCCTCAGGACGCCGCTCTCGTCCTGTCCGTCATTCATGATCATCGCGAGTACCGAAAGGCTGTAGAGGTGGGCCAGGCGCTCGCGGTCGTGGTTCTTGCGCGAGGGACGGGTGACCGCGTCCGAGGGCCGGGTCATGGTCATCGTGGACTCCCGGGGCCTTTCGCCGACAACAGCCCCATATCAAGAGTCACGCACATGCGCGGACGTCGCCTTTCGCGGCAGTGCGCCGCGGTACGGGGCCGGGGCCGCCGGTCTCGTACCGACAGGTCGACAGCGCGCCCCGGTTTGGCCCTCGCGGGCGCAGGATGCGGGCGCGCCCAGCGGCGACACTGAAATGGCGATCTCGACGTCTCACGCGCGCGGACACGTCCGTACACCTCCGCCGCCTTCGACGAAGGAGCAGCCATGGCTAAGGCAGTCGGCATCGACCTCGGGACCACCAACTCGGTGATCGCCGCCTGGGAGGGTGGTGAGGCGACCGTCCTTCCGAATTCGGAGGGCAGTCGCACCACCCCATCGGTGGTCGGGTTCACCGATTCCGGTGAACGGCTCGTCGGCCAGCTCGCCCGGCGCCAGGCGATCCTCAACCCCAAGGGGACCATCTACTCGGCCAAGCGATTCATCGGCCGCCGTAACGACGAGATATCCGACGAGGCCAAGGCCGTCGGCTTCGACGTGGTCGCCGACGACCAGGGGAACGCGCGCTTCTCGGTGCGCGACAAGCAGTACGCGCCGGAGGAGATCAGCGCGCTGGTGCTGCGCAAGCTCGTGGACGACGCCGGCAAGCAGCTGGGTGAGCGGGTGACGGAGGCGGTCATCACCGTGCCCGCGTACTTCAACGACGCCCAGCGCACCGCGACCAAGGACGCGGGGCGTATCGCGGGCCTGGAGGTGCTGCGCATCATCAACGAGCCGACGGCGGCGGCGCTCGCCTACGGGCTCGACAAGAAGGAGCACGAGACAGTGCTGGTGTTCGACCTCGGTGGCGGCACCTTCGACGTGAGTCTCCTCGACGTGGGTGACGGGGTGGTGGAGGTCCGGTCGACCGCCGGTGACAGCCACCTGGGCGGCGACGACTTCGACCGGCGCCTGGTCGACCGGCTCGCGGACACGTTCCAGAAGGAGAACGGCATCGACCTGCGCAAGGATCCGCAGGCGCTGCAACGGCTGTTCGAGGCTGCGGAGAAGGCGAAGACCGAGCTGAGTTCGGTCAGCCAGACGCAGGTCAGCCTGCCGTTCATCACGGCGGACGCCTCCGGTCCGAAGCACCTGACCGAGACCGTCATGCGGTCCACGTTCGAGCAGATCACCGCCGACCTGGTGGAGCGGACGATGGAACCCGTCCAGCAGGCGATGACCGACGCCAAGATCAGCGCGAACGACATCGACGAGGTCATTCTCGTGGGCGGTTCCACCCGTATCCCCGCCGTGCAGAACCTGGTCCGGCGGCTGACGGACGGCAAGGAACCGAACATGAGCGTGAACCCCGACGAGGTCGTGGCCCTGGGCGCCGCGATCCAGGCCGGTGTGCTCAAGGGAGACGTCAAGGACGTCCTGCTGCTCGACGTGATCCCGCTGTCGCTCGGTGTGGAGACCCGCGGCGGGGTCATGACCAAGATCATCGAGCGGAACACCACGATCCCCGTGCGCCGTACGGAGACCTTCTCCACCGCCGAGGACGACCAGCCGGCCGTGGACGTCGTCGTCCTGCAGGGAGAGCGTGAGCTCGCCGCGGACAACCGCGTCCTCGGCCGGTTCCAGCTCACGGACATCCGGCCGGCGCCCCGGGGCGAGCCGCAGGTCGAGGTCACCTTCGACGTCGACGCGAACGGCATCCTGAACGTCACCGCGCGCGACAAGGACACCGGCCGTGAACAGGGGATCACCATCAGCGAGGGGTCCAACCTCGACCAGGGCGAGGTCGAGCGGATGATCCAGGAGGCTGAGAGCCACCGCGGTGAGGACCAGGCACTGCGGGAGGCCGTCGACGCCCGCAACGAGCTGGACGCGGCGGCCTACCAGGTCGAACGCCGGCTGACGGAGCTGGGCGACAGCGTGCCGACGCACGAGAAGGCACGCGCGGACATGCTGACGCACGACGCCAGGGAAGCCGTGAAGGGTGAGGCGCCGCTCGACCGGGTCAGGCCGCTGATCTCCGAACTCCAGCAGGTGTACGCCTCACTGGCCACGCATCAGGCGGGCGCGGGACCGGGGCCGGAGGGCCAGGCGGGTCCCGAAGGCGGGGTGAGCGGGCAGGGAGGCTCGGACGACGACGTGATCGACGCGGAATTCGACAAGAGCTGAGGTGTCGTGATGTCCACCGAGCACCGGTCGGCGACGGACCAGGATGAATCTCAGGAAGAACAGGCCGGTACCCCGTCCCGGGGAGAGGCCGAAGGCGGCGGACGCTCCGTGCCTGACCGTACCGCCGAAGGCGGGGCGGCCGACGAGCGTGCCGCCGAAACCGAGGAGCTTCGGGACCGCTGGCACCGCGCTCTCGCGGATCTCGACAACCAGCGCAAGCGCCACGCGAGGGACCTGGCCCGCGAACGGGGCGTCGAGCGCGCCCGTACCGCCGCCGCCTGGCTCCCGGTCGTCGACAACCTGGAGCTGGCCCTCGGGCACGCGGGGCCCGACCCGTCCCCCGTGGTGAAGGGCGTGGAGGCCGTACGCGACCAGGCGGTCGAGGTGCTCCGGCAGCTCGGTTATCCCCGGGACGACGAGACCAAGGTGCCCTTCGACCCCGCCAGGCACGAGGTCCTCGGTGTGGTCGACGACCCGGACGCCGAGCCGAACACCGTGGTCCAGGTGGTGCGTCCCGGCTACGGCGAGCCGGGCAATCAGTTGCGCCCCGCATCCGTCATGGTCAACAAACCGCAGGAGTGACGCCCCATGGCACGGGACTACTACGACGTGCTCGGGGTCAAGCGCGACGCGGGCCCCGAGGAGATCCAGCAGGCTTTCCGGAATCTGGCACGCAAGTTCCACCCCGACACCAACAAGGACCCGGAGGCGGAAGAGCGCTTCAAGGAGATCAACGAGGCGTACGGGACGCTGTCCGATCCCGACACGCGACGGCGCTACGACCGGTTCGGTGAGGACTTCCGCCGCGTCCCCGAGGACTACGACGAACGGGTGGCCGCCGGGGCGGGCACCCGGCGCGGCGGTTCGTCCGGATGGAGTACGGGCGACGGCGGCGGCCGGGTCCGGTTCAGGAGGGGCGACGGCGAGGGCTTCGGGGACGCCGGTGTCGACTTCGAGGACCTGTTCGGCGGGATGTTCGGGCGCGGTGGCCGTGGTGGGGGCGCCGGCGCGGACTGGGGGCGGATACCCGGCGCCGACCAGGAGGCCGAGGTCGAGCTGACCGTGGAGGAGGCGTATCACGGCGCCCGTCGCTCCCTCACCCTCGCCGGGCCCACCGGGCAGCGGACCTATGACGTCAACGTGCCCCGGGGGGTCACCGACGGGCAGCGCGTGCGGCTGGCCGGGGAGGGCGCGCGGGGCAGCGGCGGCGCCCCGCCGGGCGACCTCTACCTGCGCGTACGGATCAAGCCCGACGCGCGCTTCCGGCTGGAGGGCCGGGACATCCACGTATCGCTGCCCGTCACGCCCTGGGAGGCGGCGCTCGGCGCGAGCGTACTGGTCCCCACGCCCGGTGGCGGTGCCAAGGTCACGGTCCCGGGCGGCTCGTCCAGCGGCCGGCGGCTGCGGCTGAGGGGCGAGGGCATGCCCAACCCGCGGGGGGCCGACGGAGACCTCTACGCCGAGATCCGCGTCATGGTGCCGCCGGATCCGGGCGACCGGGAGCGCGAGCTCTTCGAGGAGCTGGCCGCCGTCTCCACCTTCGACCCGAGGAGGCCACGATGACCGAGGACCCGCGGCCCGCCGCGGCCGGCCCGGACCACGGCGACCACCGTGCCGTATCGCCGGCGCCCCACCGCGGCCTCACGGCCACCGTCCGCCAGCACGCCCTTGTTCCCGTGCGCCGGCTCAGCGTCGAGGGTGTCGCGCGCCGCTCGGGGCTCCATCCGGATCTCGTCACGCGGTTCGCCGCACTCGGCCTCGTCCAGGCCCGGCGCGACACGAGGGGCCGGCTGTGGTTCGAACCGACCGCCCCAGCGACCCTCGCCCGCGCCCAGCGGCTACGGGCCGGACTCTCCCTCAACTACGCGTCGCTCGGCCTGGTACTCGATCTGCTCGACCGGATCAGCGAGCTGGAGTCCGAGCTGAGGCACGGAAACGCCGGATCGAGGAGTGACGAATCGTGGATATGAACCGGCTCACCCAGAAGTCTCAGGAAGCCCTCGGGGAAGCACAGACGATCGCGGGCAGGCTGGGCCAGACCGAGGTCGACGGCGAACACCTGCTGCTCGCCCTCCTCGACCAGCCGGACGGGCTGATCCCGCGCCTGTTCGACCAGGCGGGCACCGACACCCGGGCGTTGCACACCGCACTGACCCAGGAACTGGCGCGCAGGCCGAAGGTGACCGGCCACGGAGCCGCACCGGGCCAGGTGTACGTCACCCAGCGGCTGGGCCGGCTGCTGGACGCGGCCGAGCAGGAGGCGAAACGGCTCAAGGACGAGTACGTGTCCGTCGAGCACCTGGTTCTCGCCCTGGCGGACGAGGGGTCCATGAGCGCGGCGGGGCGTCTGCTCGGGGAGAGCGGGTTCACCAAGGACGCGTTCCTGTCCGCGCTGACCGACGTCCGCGGGAACCAGCGGGTGACCTCGGCGACACCCGAGTCCTCGTACGAGGCGTTGGAGAAGTACGGCCGGGACCTGGTGGCCGAGGCGAGCGAGGGCACGACGGACCCGGTGATCGGCAGGGACGCCGAGATCCGGCGCGTCATCCAGATACTCAGCCGTAAGACCAAGAACAACCCGGTGCTGATCGGTGATCCCGGTGTCGGCAAGACAGCCATCGTGGAAGGCCTCGCGCAACGGATCGTCCGCGGTGACGTGCCCGACGGGCTGCGTGACCGGACGATCTTCTCCCTCGACATGAGTTCGCTGGTGGCGGGAGCCAAGTACCGGGGCGAGTTCGAGGAACGGCTGCAAGCGGTACTGAGCGAGGTCAAGGCCGCCGGCGGACGCATCCTCCTGTTCATCGACGAACTGCACACCGTCGTCGGAGCGGGCGGCGGCCCCGAGGGAGCGATGGACGCCGGGAACATGCTCAAGCCCATGCTCGCCCGTGGTGAGCTGCACATGATCGGCGCCACCACCCTGGACGAGTACCGCAAGCACGTCGAGTCCGACGCCGCCCTCGAACGCCGCTTCCAACAGGTCCTGGTGGACGAACCGAGCGTGGAGGACACCGTGTCCATCCTGCGCGGTCTGCGCGAACGCCTGGAGATCTTCCACGGCGTGAAGATCCAGGACACCGCGCTGGTGGCCGCCGCGACCCTCAGCCACCGTTACATCTCCGACCGCTTCCTGCCGGACAAGGCCATCGACCTGGTCGACGAGGCATGCGCGCGGCTGCGTACGGAGATCGACTCCATGCCGGCCGAACTGGACGAGATCACCCGGCGGGTGACCCGTCTGGAGATCGAGGAGGCCGCCCTCGCCAAGGAGGACGCGCCGGCCAGCATCGAGCGCCTGGAGGAACTGCGCCGCGAACTGGCCGACCTGCGCGCCGAGTCCGATTCCATGCACGCCCAGTGGGAGGCGGAGCGCCAGGCCATCCGGCGCGTACAGGAACTGCGTCAGGAGCAGGAACGCGTCCGGCAGGAGGCCGAGGAGGCGGAGCGTTCGTACGACCTCAACCGGGCCGCCGAGCTGCGGTACGGCACCCTGACCGAGCTGGAACGGCGCCTCACGGCGGAGGAGGACGCGCTCGCCGCCAAGCAGGGCGAGAACCGGCTGCTGCACGAGGTCGTCACGGAGGACGAGATCTCCGAGATCGTCGCGGCCTGGACCGGCATTCCCGTCACGCGCCTCCAGGAGGGCGAGCGCGAGAAGCTGCTGCGCCTGGACGAGATCCTCACCGAGCGGGTGATCGGCCAGGACGAGGCGGTCGCCCTGGTCACCGACGCCATCATCCGGGCCCGCTCGGGCATCCGCGACCCACGGCGCCCCATCGGCTCTTTCATCTTCCTCGGGCCTACCGGCGTCGGGAAGACCGAACTGGCGAAAACACTCGCCGCGGCGCTGTTCGACAGCGAGGAGAGCATGATCCGCCTCGATATGAGCGAGTACCAGGAGCGGCACACAGTCAGCAGACTGGTCGGAGCGCCGCCCGGCTACGTGGGGTACGAGGAGGGGGGCCAGCTCACCGAGTCGGTACGGCGCAAGCCGTACTCCGTCGTCCTCTTCGACGAGGTCGAGAAAGCGCACTCCGACGTCTTCAACACGCTGCTGCAGGTACTCGACGACGGCCGCATCACCGACGCCCAGGGCCGCACGGTCGACTTCCGCAACACCGTCGTCATCATGACCTCCAACATCGGCTCCGCGCATCTGCTGGACGCGGTGACCGGCGCGGGCGAGATCAAGCCCGACGCGCGTGCGCTGGTGATGGGTGAGCTGCAGAGCCATTTCCGACCCGAGTTCCTCAACCGCGTCGACGACATCGTGCTCTTCAAGCCCCTGGGCACGGCCCAGATCGAGCGCATCGTGGACCTCCAGTTCAACGATCTGCGCCGGCGCCTGGCGGAACGCCGTAACACCGTCGAACTCACCGACGCGGGCCGCGAACTCATCGCCCGGCAGGGCTTCGACCCGGTCTACGGCGCACGCCCGCTGCGCCGTTACATCTCCCACGAGGTCGAGACGCTCGTCGGACGGGCCCTGATACGCGGCGACGTGGACGAAGGCGCCACGATCCGGATCGACGCGCGCAACGGCGAACTGGTGGTGACCTTCGGGTCGGAGCCGACCGGACACCGAAAGGCCGCGTGAGCCAGATGACCACCGACCGGAATGAGACCAGAGGGATCACCGTCTGCGACACCTGCCACCACAGGAACCGCGTGCCGCCGGCGGCCGATGGGCGCCCGCGCTGTGGCAACTGCGGGGCCTCGCTGCCCTGGATCGTCGACGCCGGGGACGCCGACTTCGGGGAGATCGCGGAGAACGCCACCCCGTTCGTCCTCGTCGATCTGTGGGCCACCTGGTGCGGGCCCTGCCGCCTGGTCAGCCCCGCACTGGAACAGGTCGCCCACGAACTGGCCGGACGGGTCAAGCTCGTGAAGGTCGACGTCGACCAGGCACCGCGCACCGCGCAGCGATTCCAGGTACAAGCCGTACCCACCTTGCTCCTTCTCGACCACGGGGAGGAACTGGCCCGCCAGGCGGGCGCCGCGCCCGCGCCCGTACTGCGCGAGTGGGTGGAGAAGACCCTGGCGCGTCGCGGGGCTCCGGCCTGATGAACACCGAGACCGCACACCCGCACCCGCCGGCCGGCGAGACCCCCGACCCGCACGGTGCCAACCCCCGGCTGACGGCACTGCAGATCGCCGCCCTCGCGCGGGAAGGCGAGCAGCGCGGGACCCGGAGAGGTGACGTCCTGTTCCGGGAGGCGGAACCCTGCGAGGAGTTCATCGCCGTCCTCAGCGGGACCGTCGAGATCATTCATGACTACGGCGGCCCCGAGGAACGCGTCATGTCCAGGCACGGACCCGGCCGGTTCCTCGGCGAACTGGGCCTGCTCGAAGGGCAGGTGGCCTTCGACACCGCGGTCGTGCGCGAGCCGGGCGCGGTCCTCGCCGTGCCCCTGGACCGCCAACGCGACCTGGTCGCACGCGATCCGGTCCTCGGAGACCTGGTGCTGCGCGCCTACCTCGGCCGCCGTTCCCTGCACATCGGACTCGGCGCGGGCTTCCGGATCCTGGGCTCGGCCTACTCCCCCGACACCCTGCGGCTGCGCGAGTTCGCCGCACGGAACCGGCTGCCCCACCGATGGACCGACCTGGAGAAGGACCAGGAGGCGGAGGAGGTGCTGCACCGGTTCGGTATCCGCCCCGACGAGACCCCCGTCGTCATCTGGAACGGCCGAAAGGTACTGCGACACCCCAGCCCGGCCGACCTCGCCCGCCTCATCGGACTCCCGCACTCCCGGCTGACCGACGTGACATGTGACCTGCTGGTGATCGGCACCGGACCGGCCGGACTCGCCAGCGCCGTGTACGGCGCGTCCGACGGCCTGCTCACCGTCGCTGTCGACGCGACGGCCACCGGTGGCCAGGCCGGCACGTCCTCTCGGATCGAGAACTATCTGGGCTTCCCCTCCGGGATATCCGGCGGCGAACTGATCGAACGGTCCGTGCTCCAGGCCCGTAAATTCGGCGCACGGATCACCGTTCCCGCCGAGGCCACCGGTCTCGAACAGCGCGACGGACACTACGCCGTCACTTTCGCGGACGGCTCCGAGACCGTGACGGACACGGTGGTGGTGGCCGCGGGAGTGCGCTACCGCAAGCTCGAAGCCGACGGCATCGGGCGGCTGGAGGGGACCGGCGTCCACTACGCCGCCACACTCCACGAGGCCAACCTGTGCCGTGACGACCCCGTGGCCGTGGTCGGCGGCGGCAACTCCGCCGGGCAGGCGGCGCTCTTCCTCGCCGGCCACACGCCCCAGGTGTACCTGCTGGTCCGGAGCGGCGACCTCGGCAAGGACATGTCCCGCTATCTGGTGGCCCAGTTGGAGCGGCACCCGAAGGTCGAGATCCTGACGCACACCGAAGTACGGCAGGTCCACGGGGTCGACGCCCCGCGGTCGCTGACCGTCGAGGACAACAGGACGGGTCTGCGACGGGAGTTGACGGCCCGCGCCCTCTTCGTCTTCATCGGGACCCGGCCGTACACCGAGTGGCTGCAGGACACGATCGCCCTGGACCCGCAAGGGTTCGTCCTCACCGGCACCGACGCCGAATCCGCGACCGACGAGAAAAACTGGCTGCCACTCGGCCGCGGACCGCAACTGCTCGAAACCACGCTGCCAGGTGTCTTCGCGGCCGGCGACGTCAGGAGCGGGTCCGTCAAACGGGTGGCGTCCGCCGCGGGAGAGGGCGCGACAGCGGTCCGACTCGTCCATGAGCACCGCGCGCGGGGCGACACACCGGAAGACCCGCCCGGGACGAAAGGTCGATCGAACGTCGGCGCTCGCATACGGCGTGCACGTCATAGCGCGTGAAGTCACCGGCGACACCGATCACCGATCAGGCGCGGCCCACTCCACAGCGCCGACGGGCTCGGGGATCCGAGCGCGAGCGTGGGTAGTACTCCCGCGGTGGTGGATGCCGGGCGCGGCGAAGATGGCCGTGGTGACGACTGATGGTGGCGACGGCGTCTCCGCTGAAGCCCGCACGGCTTACCGGGCGTTGTCGTGGCGGAGGTGGTCGGTGTGGCGGGTGATGGTGTCGACGCGGTCTGCGAGGTCGGGGCGGGTTGTCCGGAGGTGAGGGCGGGCGGCGGTGAGCGGCTCCAGGAGCGCGGTGGGGTCGTCGTCGGCGAGGGCGGTGGCGAGAAGGGCGAGGCGTGCTCTGGCCTCCGGGGGAAGTCCGGTGAGAGCGGTGATCTGGCCGGCGAGTTGCCGGAGGTCGGAGGAGTTGTCGCGGGCCCAGTGGCTGACGTTGCGGTCTCCGGCGCGGCGGTCGCGGGTGGCCTGGACGCGTTGTTCGCCGGTGGCACCGGGGGTGCCCGGGCGTACGCGGAGGTAGCGGCGTTCAGCCGCTTGCCGGCTGGCGACGCCCATGGGGCCAGCGAGGTCGGCCCAGCTCGCCCCGCCCTGCCGCGCGGCCTCGATCAGGCCCGGTTCCCACGCGGCGAGCCGCTCGCGCACCTGGCGGAGCAGGAGCAGGGCGGCCAGGGCCTGTTCGCTGCCGGTGAGTCCTTCACCGGACTCATCCTCAGTGCTGGGTGTCTGTGCCGTCCGCACCGCTCGATCGATCGCGTCCAGAGCCGCCGAAGCGGCGAGGAAGGTAGCGGGGGCCGGGACGGTTTCGGGGGGCGGTGAGGGCTGGTCCGCTGCGGTCATGGTCACTCCCTGGAGGCACGTCACCCTTCCGGTGACATCCTGGTTGTCATCACTTCGATGACATGTTACAACGGTGTCAGCCGCAGCGCATTGGCAGTTTCTGCCCGACCCAACTGGAGGTGTTTCACGTGTTGATGCGCACTGAATCGTTCCGAGAGCTGGACCGTCTCTCCCAGCAGCTCCTGGGCGCGACCGGCACCTGGTCCAGGCCGTCCACCATGCCGATGGACGCCTACCGGGACGGCGACGTCTATGTGATCGCGCTGGACCTGCCCGGTGTCCCGCCCGAGGCGATCGACATCGGCATCGAGCGGAACATGCTGACCGTCAAGGCCGAGCGGCGCCCCGTCACCGGCTCCGACGACGCGCGCATGGACCTCTCCGAGCGGCCCCTGGGAGCCTTCTGCCGCAAGGTCGTGCTGGCCGACACCCTGGACACGGCACGCATCGAGGCGGACTACGACGCAGGTGTCCTGACCCTGCGCATCCCGGTCACCGAACGTGCCAAGCCCCGCAAGATCGCCGTCGGTACGGGAGCACGGCACCAGGAACTCCCCTCCTGAAGCCCCGTACCACCGTCAGCCCCGGCTCACCGATAAAGAGAGGCATCCGCACCATGTCCGCGCAGGCACACACGCCCCCGGCAACCGTCATGACGTACGACCAGCTGCTGGAACGGGTGCGCTACGACGGCGCGTACCCCACCAGGGAACGTGCCGAGCGGACGGTGCGGACCGTCCTGACGGCACTCGGCAGGCAGTTGACGAGCGACAAGCGCACCGAACTCGCCGCACAGCTGCCCGTCGAGGCCGCCCGGATCATGACGGCCGAGACCCCCGGCGCCGAGCGTCTCACCGGCTGGGGCTTCGTCAAGGACCTGGCCACCCGTACCGGAGGCACAGCCGCCACCACACGCTGGGACGTCGGCACCGTCCTGGCCCTGGTCGCCGACCTTGCCGGTGACGACCTTCTCGACCGCGTCCTGGCCCAACTCCCGCCCGGCTACGCCCTCCTGTTCGGCCGCGCCGAACTCCTCCAGGCCGCCTGACCTCTGGGCGGAGGCGGCAGCCTCAGGGCCGCGCTCTCCGCCACCTCCAACCGGTCCAAGGGTGATCAGACGCCGGATCTGGGGAAGCCCCCTGAAGTCCTACTGGTTCACGTACGCACGAGCCTGAGTGGACGTGAAGCACATCTACGAAAAAGGCGGCACGTCCGGGCCAGGTGCCGGGCGGCTGGTGTCGCGTATCAGCGGGTGCAGCCGCGCGACCGGCAGCGCGACCGGAAGCGTGCCCGGCCCGGCCGCGCAGTGCCGAGTCAACTCGACACTTGCTCGCATCGCCGGTCGTCGCTCCCTGCGGTGGGGAGGGCGTTGTCGATGAGGACGGCGGCGATGGCGGCGGCGGTGGGGAAGGCGTCGGCGTCGAGGACCCGGGTGCGGGCCGCGGCGCCGTCGATGAGCAGCGCGAGCTGCTCCCCGAGCTGTTCGGGGTCGGCGGCGCCCGCCTCGCGGGCGGTGTCGGCGAGCCGCGCGGCGACCGCCTTCTTGTAGTCGCGTGCGTACTGGGACGCGGGGTGCTGCGGGTCGTGGAGTTCGACGGCGGCGGCGATGTAGGGGCACAGCGGTGTGGTGGGCGGGATGTCGAAGGCGGCCAGGAGCCGTTCGCGGGGCGTGAGGTCGGTGCGGTCGAACACGCCGGACAGAACGGAGGGGTCGAACCGGCGCAGGTACTCGGCGACGAGTTCGTCCTTGCCGGTGAAGTGCTGGTAGGCCGTGCGCTTTGACACCCCGGCCGCCGCACAGAGCTCGTTCATACCGGTGCGGTTGATGCCCTGCTCGCGGAACAGCCGCTGGGACGCGCTGATGATGCGCTCGCGGGCGCCCCGACCGCGGCGGCTGCCCGTGGGGCCCTTCTCCAACTCCGTCATGGGTCCACTATATCTCAGCGGGTAACGACTGGTGTACATAGCTTGCGCCCCGGCCCCCTGCCCCGTACCGTATGGAAACAGAGCGGTGTACATAACGCCGTCGGCCCAGGTACACACGGCATCACCGACCCGAGGGAGCAATCATGGGAAAGCTTGACGGCAAGGTCGCGGTCATCACCGGCGGCACCACCGGCATGGCGCTGGCCGGCGCGAAGCTGTTCGTCGACGAGGGAGCGCACGTCTTCATCACCGGCCGCCGCCAGGACGCCCTGGACGAGGCCGTGCGGCAGATCGGCCGCAACGTCACCGGCGTCCGGGGCGACGCCGCCGACCTGGACGACCTGGACCGCCTGTACGACACCGTCAAGCGGGAGAAGGGAAGCCTCGACGTGCTGTGGGCCAGCGCAGGCGGGGGCGAGCCCGCCCCGCTCGGCGAGATCACCGAGGCCCAGTTCGACACCTGGTTCGGGCTCAACGCCCGCGGCACCCTGTTCACCGTCCAGAAGGCCCTCCCGCTCTTCAACGACGGCGGCTCCATCCTCATGACCGGCTCCAACGCCTCCCTCGGCGCCTTCCCCGGCTGGAGCGTCTACGCCGGCAGCAAGGCCGTCCAGCAGGCATGGGCTCGGATCTGGCTCAACGAGCTCAAGGACCGCCGCATCCGCGTCAACGTCCTGACCCCCGGCCAGGTCGCCACCGCCAAGCAGGAAGAACTCTTCGACGAGGCCACCAAGCGCCAGTTCGAATCCCTCATCCCCCGCGGCCAGATGGGCCGCCCCGACGAAATCGCCACCGCCGCCCTCTTCCTCGCCTCCGACGACTCCAGCTACGTCAACGGCATGGAACTCGTCGCCGACGGCGGCACCACCGCCCTCTGAACCCGACAACACTCACCAGGACGGGACACCTCATGAGCAGCATCAGCATCATCGGCACCGGGAACATGGCCCGAACCATCGGCGCTCGGGCGGTAGCGGGCGGCAACACCGTCGAGATCATGGGCCGCGATCAGGCCAAGGCCGCCGACCTGGCCAAGACTCTCGGCGGCGGCGTCACGACGGGAGAGTGGGGCACCGCCCCGGCCGGGGACATCGTCATCGTGGCCCTGCTGTACGACGGCGTCGTCCCGGCCGTCGCCCACTACGGAGACACCCTCGCGGGCAAGGTCATCGTCGACATCAGCAACCCCTTCAACTCCACATTCGACGGGCTGGCCCACCGCGAGCAGACCTCGATCGCGCAGGAAGTCGCCAAGACGGCCCCCGCGAGCGCCGGCGTGGTGAAGGCGTTCAACACCGTCTTCCGCCACGTCCTGGAGAAGGGCCGGCCCGACGTCTTCCTCGCCGGCGACAACGCGCGGGCCAAGGCACGTGTGGAGACGTTCATCAAGAGCCTCGGGATGCGCCCGCTGGACGTCGGCGGCCTGACGATGGCGCACTGGCTGGAAGGAGCAGGCGTGGTCACGGTGGGCCTGGCCAACCACGGGGTGGGGAACCTGGACTTCGCCCTCAGCCTCACCGAACTCCCCGTCTGAGCGGACGGTTGACGGACCGCCGAAAAGGCCCGCCATGCAGCTTGGCTCCACGCTCCCCATAATCGGGCCCGCTATCAGCGGCGCAGCCGGCCTGAGCGCGTTCTGCCGCGGAATCGAGGACCTTGGCTACGACACGCTGTGGATCGGCGATCGCCTCGTCCAGCCGGTCGAGACGCACAGCACCTACCCGGGCAAAGAGCAGCCGTACCCGCCGCAGATGAAGCGTTACCTCGACCCGGTGCTGCTGTGGACCGCCGCCGCGACGGCGACCAGCCGGGCGCGGCTGAACGCCAGCACGCTCAGCACCACTGGGAGCCACCGCATCTGGCCCGGGCGCTGACCACACTCGACGTGCTCAGCGAAGGCCGTCTCGAAGTCGGCGTCGGCCTTGGGCGGATGAAGGACGAGCACGACATCTCCCGCAGCGCGGACTGGCACCGGCGCGGGCGAATGCTCGATGACCTCCTGGCGTTCCTGCACGAGTGGTGGACGGCCAACCCGGTTTCCTGGAACAGCGAGTTCTTCTCGCTGCCGCCGGTCCACGCCGGCCTGCGCCCGCTGCAAGCAGGCGGTCCGCCCATCTGGATCGGCGGCGCCAGCGAGGCCGCGATGCGCCGGGTCGGCCGCAGCGCCACCGGCTGGCTCGGGGTCGATTTTCTGCCGGACGAGGTCGCCGACCAGTTGTGGTCGCTCGCGCGCCAGGCGGCGCAGGAGGCCGGCCGCGATCCCGACGCGCTGAAGAAAGCCATCCGTATCAACCTCGAACCGGGCACGTCCGTTGTTTTCGCTGGCCGACAAGCTCAAGCGCTTGGCCGAGTCCGGTGCGAACGTCCCCGCCCACTGGGCCAGGAGCGCGGCGCCCCGCGGCCCTGGCCCAGTGGGCCTCAGGCATTCAATCTTCCTCGTCATCGCGACCGTTCAACGGGGGTGATCATTTGTACCCCTGCCGTGCTACGTCTGCCGCGTAGCCCAGCCTCGTGTTGCCGGCGTCGTGGGACCAGGCCACCGCGCAGGTGATTGAGAGGCCCAGAACCTCGCTCAACACCGACGCCGGGATCTGAGCTGCAAGGTCCAGCAGGGCTGTGTTGCGGCTGGCGCGAGCACGGATGCCGAGCCTGTTGGGCCGTACGGTCAGGTGGCTTCCGGTCATGGCCGGCGCGGCCCGGCCTCGACCCGTCGGTGTGCGGCATCTACGCCCAGCCCGTGCGTATGGTGGCGCGGATCGGCGAGAGGGTACGCAGCCACGTTCCGGACTTCCTCCTGGTGATGCGCTCGGGGACGGTCCGGGTCGTCAACGTCAAACCGGCTTCGCGTCTGAAGGACCCGAAGGTCACGCAGGCTCTGGCCTGGCCAAGCCGGTTAGAAGCTGTTGTCTTTCCGGACTTGAGGACTGCGTTTTCGCTGGTCGGGCATGGGGCGGCGATCCTGTGGGAGTGGTGGGCTGTTGTGTTGTCGCTCCTGTGGAGGTCGTGGATGCCGTCGGTCGTGGGGCTGCTGGAACAGCGCGAGCTCGCCACTCGCCGTCGGGTCGTCAGCGCCGGGGGCGGCGAAGCCGAAGTCGCCGGTGCCGGTGTGGCGTGAGGGGCTGGCCTGGACGGTGCTGTCAGTGGACTACCAGCGCATCGTGCGGGCGCTCGCCGATCGGGTCCGGCTCGGGCAGGGCTCGGCGACCTGTCAGGAGATGGCCGTCTTGTTCGGCATGGACGTGGTGCCGGCGCGGGTGGAGACGCTGCGTTCGAAGGCGAAACGGCTGGTGGCCCGCGGCTGGCCGGCCGAGCAGCAGCCGGGCCGGTTCACGCTCGCTTTGGGCGTGGCCGGGCCAGGCCGCTCCGCCACGACCGGCGCATGGGATTCTTCAATGATCTGATACTCCTGGTTCGACCAGCACCGGGAGGGCCGTGCGCAGTTCCTCCCGCGAGCACGCCGCGTACCCCAGCGCGATGCCGAACCACCGTGCCCACCCGACGTGGTGGCGGGCCGGGCAGTCGAGCAGCAGCCCCCGCGTCACCGCCCGGCCGACCAGCTCACGCTCCGTCTCCGCCGAGGCGACCGGGACTCTCTCCGGCCGGAGGTACTGGCGGGTGTCAGCCGGGCGTGATGCCGTAGTGCTCGCGCACCTCGCCGACATTTGGCGCGCCGTTGAACCCCACG
The DNA here is from genome assembly GCF_042667665.1 of Streptomyces sp. NPDC057307. Taxonomy (NCBI): domain Bacteria; kingdom Bacillati; phylum Actinomycetota; class Actinomycetes; order Kitasatosporales; family Streptomycetaceae; genus Streptomyces; species Streptomyces sp. NPDC057307. The sequence continues at coordinate 51,677 of NZ_JBHUZM010000030.1, forward strand.
TCGTTCGCCCCGACGATGATCGACCCGTCTTCGGTCACGTACTTCTGCGGGGTCGCCCAACGGTCCTCGAGGTCGGGCGATGCAGCGAAGGCCCGCAGGGCCGCGTCCATCACCGCGATGGCCTCGTCCTCGGTGGTCGCCTCGATCACCACGTCACCGCGCTGCCAGCCGCCGCCGAACTGTTCGCTGCAGTCCCATTCTGCGGAGACCACACCGGGGACCGACATCGCCGCCGCGGGGAACGCCTTCTCACACTTGGCTGCACCGCATGCCGAGACGGACAGCATCAGCGCCGCCGCCACGACAGGCGGCAACAACCGCATTCGCTCACGTCGTATCACTCAGTCAGTCGTTCCGTAGTGTCCGCGCACCTCACGGATCGTCGGAACCGCCGAGAATCCGACGGCCCCCGCGCCGACAACGATCGACCCGTCCTCGTTGCGGTACTCCTGCGGCGTCGCCCACCGGGGTTCGAGGCGCGGCTCGGCGGCGAACGCCCGCAACAGCGCGTCCATGATCCGAATCGCCTCGTCGCATGACGAGGCCCGCAGGACCACCTTGCCCCGCTGCCAGCCGCCGCCGAACATGTCGCTGCAGTCGAACTCGGCCGACACCACGCCGTCGACGGCGAGCGCCGTCTCCGCGAACACGTCCTCGCAGTCGGAGTTCCTCGCCCGCCCCAGGCTGAGCAGAACGGCGAGCACGCCGCCGACCGGCCCCGCCTGAGACATCCGGTTCACAAGCCGACGCCTGCGGCGTTCCCAGCCCTTGCCCATCAGGGCTTCCGGCCGCCGTGGACCTCCACGGCGGTTACGTCGCTACCCGACGAGTCGGGATCCGTCAGGAACCCGCTGTCGCGGAGCGGCTGCTCGTAGGCGAGGTATCCGGGATCCGTGCTGTGCGCCTGGTAGTACGCCGTGTCGCCCTCCCGCACCATCGTTTCCGGGGTCACGCACCAGAGCGGGACGAACGGCACCTGGCCCAGCGTGGCGTTCAGCACCCGCATCGCGCCGTTCTCGGCACGCGGCACCATGTAGACGATCAGCTCGGCCACCGGCGCTACGCAGTAGAGGCAGACCGCGAGGAAGACCCACACCACCCACCACAGCGGCAGGAACACCAGGGTCGGGGGGAGAAGCAGCAGCCAGCGCAGTGCGGCCGGGCGGACGGGAAGCGGCCTCCCCCAGGCCGGGTCGTCGTAGTCATGCACGGACGGTGTCTCCCCCCCGGGTTCGCCGTCGCTCGACGGTGCGCCCGCGAGTGTACGCCGGGGGCCGACCCGCACGGAGCGGCGGGCCGTGCCGACCCCCGGCATCAGCGTGGGTCCGGCCGGTGTCTCACTTCTTCCGTAGGCCGTGCCGTAGATGTCGTACGGCACGGTGCAAGGGACGTCGTCGGCCTGCGCGCAGGACAGGGATCGGGTTGCGTTGGTGGCAGGCTTCGAAGCGGCGCCCGGCGGCTCCAGCGGGACATCGCACCAGATCAACGGGTCCAGAATGGACGACTTCACGGGGCGTGAGGCCGATCCCGCCAGCTCGGAGACCGGTCTTGAACCCGCCCGCAGCGGATTACCCTTCCAACGCATATTGATCCGAAACGCTTTGTGTTCGCGCTCGTTGGCGGTGTGTGAGTGATCTGGTGGGGGATGCGCGGGCCTGGTCGCCGGACGCACAGGAGGCTGTACGTCTGCTGGCGGTGTCCGCGCCGGTGGACGGCCGGGACCGGTCGGAGGTTGCGGCCCTGTTCAGAGTGTCGGTCAGGGCCGTGGACAACTGGTGGGCGAGGTGGCAGGCGGGTGGCCGAGACGCGCTGATGTCCCGCCCGCGGGGCCGGCGCGCGGGTGCGAGGCCGCGGCGGCGCACATCGACAGCCAGGCCGGTCACGCGCGCGGGCGCCGGGTCATCGTCGTCTGAGCCGTCTCCCGCGCGTCGGCACGGCGTCGCCGGGCGAAGGCCCTTACTCGGAACGCGAGTTGCCCGGCCCCAGCGGCACAAGCACCCTCACGGCCGTAGGATCCGTACGCTCCTCGCACCGGCGAGGACCGTACGAGGGGGAAGCCGGATGGTCGGCATGCTGACGATGACTCACCCGAGGGGACAGGAGGGGGTCACTCCCGAGCCGGTCGCCCGCAAGATCAACCTCTTTGTCAAGCCGGGACCGTCCTGGACGGTCGGCCACGTGGAACGGGAGCTGCCGCCGGGGGGCGTGCCCGCCTATCTCGCGGCCCGGGGCAGCGGCGCACGCTCCTTCGTCCTGTGGGCGGACGAGTACCGCGGGGCGCGGGTCGCCACCGTGGTGACCGCCTCCTGCGCGAAGGGCGTCTCGGTCTATCAAGTACTCGGCGCGCAGGGTGAGCTCCTCTGCACCGTCGTACGCGAGAAGGCGTTCAGGAGGGGGCTGCGTACCCGGTGGACGGTGAGCCGGCCCGGCGCACCCGACGCGGTGGGATACAAGGGCCGGATCGTCTGGTGGTGCGTGTGGTGGCTGTTCTCGCCCCTGCTGCCGTTCCTCTTCGTGGCGGCCGTGCTGGGCGGGGGCGGCGACCTTCCTCGTGGACCGGGCCGCATCATCTGGCGCGAGGGCGGCCGGGTGCCACTGGAGTTCAAGGCGCACGGAAACCAGGTGCATCTTGAAGAAGCGTTCCTGGACCCGCGGTCAGGGGCCGCCGTACTGGCCCTGGTCCGTTCCTTTGACGGCATGCTGAACGCGTGGGACCGGGGGAAGATCTGACGGCCGCCCGCAGGAGGCACGGTCTCGGTCGTCGGCCAGCACCACGCACGACTCCGGACGAGTGGGCACGGTCCTGGATCCGGACGGCGGCAGCGTCGCTGATGAGGAGGCCGCCTCCGGCCCACGGGACGCGGACGCGCGCTCGGTGCCCGGCCAGGCGGCGAAGGCGAAGTCGCAGGTGCCGGTGTGGCGTGAGGGGCTGGCCCGGTCGGTGCTGTCGGTGGACTATCAGCGCATCCTTCAGGCCCTCGCGGACCGGCATCGGCTCCATCAAGGGCCGCTGACCTGCCAGGAGATGGCCGTGGCGTTCGGCCTGGACGCAGTGCCGGCGAAGGTGGAGGCGCTGCGGTCGAAGGCGAAACGCCTGGTCGCGCGGGGCTGGCTGGCCGAGCGGCAGCCGGGCCGGTTCACCCTGGCTCAGGGACCGGCCGGGCAAGGCGGCGGGTCATGAGCAGGGTCATCGACCAGTAGATCATCGCTTCGGCGCTGGTGGTGCGGCGTTCGTAGTCGCGGGCCAGGCGGCGGGTGCGCATCAGGTGGGCGAAGAGGCGCTCGACGATCCACCGCTTGGGCAGGACCACGAAGCCGCGCATGTCGTCGCTGCGCTTGACGATCGCGAGGACCAGCGCGAACGTAACCGGGCAGTACTCGGCGAGGGGGCCGGTGTAGCCGCCATCAGCCCAGACCAGCTCCAACTGGTGGTGTGCGTCGGCGACTTGCCGCAGCAGGACCTGCGCGGCGGCGCGATCACCGGTGTCCGCGGCGGTGACCATCACACCCAGCAGCAGGCCGAGCGTGTCGACCACGACATGCCGCTTGCGCCCGTTGACCAGCTTCCCGCCGTCGAAGCCACGGCTGTCCGCACCGACGACGGCGCCCGCCTTGACCGACTGCGAGTCGATCACACCCGCACTCGGCTCCGCGTCGCGGCCCAGCTTCTCGCGGACCTTCGACCGGAGCCGGTCGTGGAACTCCCTGACCAGGGCGTGATCGCGCCGGCGGCGGAGAAACGCGTAGACCCGGTCCCACGGAGGGAAGTCCACCGGCATAGCCCGCCACTTGATGCCATTGTCGACGAGATAGCGGATCGCATCGAGTACCGCCCGGTGGCAGTACACCTCCGGCTGCCCTCCCCGGCCCCGCATCCAGCCCGGCACCGGCAGCAGCGGCCGGACCACGGCCCACTCCGCGTCCGTCATGTCCGAGGGATACCGCCGAACACGTTCCGGGTGATCGGCCGCGTTTCCGAACCGGTGAGCGGCACAATCACACGACGGTGCAGCCGAGTTGAACTCCACCGGCTCCAGCACGTACAACTGCGGCAACAGGGTCTCCTGGATCTCGGTTGGCTTCGCAACCCCGAGCTACCAAGAGGCCCTGCCTTCATGCCCGCAGCCGGCGGCAACCACCCGATCGAGACTCCCGTTCGACGAACACCCCTCAAGATCGGAACGACAACAGCCACTTAAAACCACGGACCTTGCGACTCGGCCGCTGTCGGGAGAATGCGTGCTGCCGAGGGAATTGGCGGTTACGGCGTTGCGGCGGCCAGTGCGGCGCGGATGGCGTCTGTACCGGCAGGCTCGCCCTTCCCCGGGGCGTTCCTCACCCTGATCGTCGGACGAACGGCTATCCCTCTAAGTCTGCTGAGACCGGACGCTGCGGATCTGTCTCGCTGTCAACTCGTCAGCGCACCGTTCACGTGCCACAAACGGCCGGTTATTCTTATCGTGTGCTGTCACTTGGCGAACTGGTGAGCGTTCATCCGGTCAACAATGCACGGCGCTGGGGTCTGGGGATCGGAGCATTGTTTGTCGCTGGCGTACCGGCGGGTCTCCTGGCCTTCGCGATTATCAATGCCTGGTTCGTCGACTTTGGTCCGCTACTGGGCTATGGATTCGTTATCACCGTGCCGGCGCTGGTGGTCGCCGTAACTCAACTGTCGAAGGCGATACGCGGTGGTTTCGGTGAGAGGTATCAGATCCACCAGCGCGGCCTCGTACATGTCAGGTGGGGCATCCGGCGCAGCTGGACTTGGGAGCAGGTCTACGGGGTTGTCACGACGGAAAGCGAGTGGGGTCACCGGTTCGGCCGGGACTTCGGCTGTGTGGTCAGCTCTCACGGTGGCGCCCGTGTGCGATTCAACGGCCTCACCCACAATGCCCGTGCGATCGCCGATAGGCTGAAGAAACACTGTCCGGAGGCGGTCGGCAGAGAGCACGGGTCCCGTGTCGGGGAAATCTTCGAGGACATCCTCCCCTGGCTGGCCGCCATCCTCGCAGTCGCCCTCGTCTCGGTGACATGGTGGGCCGTGGACTACATCCTCACCAACGAGGAGCAGACCAGCCAGTCGTCTCCCGACGACTGGGAGGCCGAGCCGCTAAGCGACTCCGCTCTGGGCGGTCTGACGGCGCTCATCTTCTTCTGCGGGATGGGCTCCTTGTTCTCCACCGTCACCGCCATAGTCCTGCTCAGATCCTGGTTCAGGGATCGTTAGCCCGTAGCAGGCCGGTGGTGCCGCGTCGGCTGTCCGCCGAAGGGGAATTGGGGAGTGCGTCGATCATGCGACGTTGACTCCGGGCCACACCTCACCTGGTGTCGTCGCTCCCCGACCGGGCGCCGAATGAGTCGGGGTGGGCGCTCGGCTCCTGGGCTAGCCTGCGGGCATGCGCACCGGACGGGAAGACCCAGAGGCCGAGAGGTGGTTGGCGGACACGCGGGCGTCCTACGACGCCGACGCCACCAGTTACGCGGACGAGACGCGTACCCTCCTGGCCGAACTGCCCGCCGAGCAGGACGTGATGGAGCTGTTCGCCGAGCGGGTGCTGGCGCACGGCGGCGGGCCCGTCGCGGACGTGGGGTGCGGGCCCGGGAGGATCACCGCGCATCTGAGACACCTCGGTGTGGACGCCTTCGGTATCGATCTGTCGCCCCGGATGGTCGAGGTGGCGCGGGGCGAGCATCCCGGTCTGCGCTTCGAGGTGGGGTCGATGACACGACTCGACCTCGCGGACGGCGAATTGGCGGCCCTGCTCGCCTGGTACTCGATCATTCATGTCCCCGACGACGCGATCGGCAGGGTCCTTGCCGTCTTCCACCGGGTGCTGCGGCCCGGCGGTCTGCTGCTGCTGGGTTTCCACGTCGGCGACGCCACACCGCCCAAGCCCCGGGAGAACGGCGAGAGCTGGCCGGAGAGCTACGTCCGTCGTCGCCGGCCGAGCCAAATGGCCGCCTGGCTGGACGAAGCCGGCTTCACCGTCGAGACCCACCCCACCCTCACCTCGGCCGCGCGCACGCTCGGCGTGCTGCTGGCGCGCCGCTGAGCCTCCAAAGTCGCGGAAGCGGTCCATTCGGCGGCAGTTCCCGACGGCTATATCGGCCGGCCGGGAGGGCGAGGACGCGGCGCGACTCACGGAGCGGCTCGCTTCCTGGGGAGCGGCGCAGGAAGCGAGCCGCTCCGCTCCGATGCGGAGGCGGTCACCTCCAACTGTCGTGACCACGGTGACCCATCGTCCGGCGCACGTCAGACTGAGGGCAGGGGGGCTGTGCCGACCGGGTACGTCCTCGCGGCGGACGACCGCCCGGCCTGACCAGCCGGGCGACCGCCACGCATCGATTCGACGGATCCCGGAGCTGCTCCATGCGCCATGCCTATGTCAGCTGTCCCACCATCGCCCTGCCACCGCACGAGATCACCACGGACGAGATCTGCGCGGACATCCAGCAGGCCAACCCCGGCCTGCCGAAGCTCAAGGTCGGGCTGCGATTCGCCCGCCGTACACAGGTCGAGACCCGCCGATTCACCCGGCCGCTCGGCCATCCCTCGATAGCCGGCGACGCGCCGATCGCCGAACGCAGCCGGATCTCCTTCGCCGACGCCGGCGACCTCGGTGTGCGGGCCGCGCGGCAGACGCTCGCCGAGACCGGCGTCGACGTCCGGGCTGTGGACTGCGTCGTCACCTCCCACACCACCTCATGGACCACGCCCGGCCTGGACGTTCATCTGGTCGAGGAACTGGGACTGCGGCCGGACGTGCGCCGTGTCCCCATGAGCACGCTCGGCTGCGTCGGCGGCGCGCAGGCGCTGGTGAAGGCTGCCGATTACATCGCCGCCCATCCCGACGCGACGGTGCTGGTGGTCGTGGCCGAGAAGCTCAGCTCCGTCTACAACCACAACGACACCGGCCACGAGGCGATGATCTACAAGACCTTGTTCGGCGACTCCGCCGGCGCATGTCTGGTGACGGGTGCCCCGCTGGGCCCCGGTCTGCGCTTCGACAGCACCTGGGAGTACGTCCTGCCGCGCACCCGCCACCGCTACTACGGCAGGCTGGACTCCGGCGGCATGCACTTCGGCTCGGACAAGTCCGCGACCGATTCCGTCAACGACACGATGCCCGCGCTGCGCGACCACCTCGGCCAACAGGGCCTGCGGGAAATCGAGTTCGCCGTCGTCCATCCCGGCGGCCCGCGCATCATCGAGGATGTCGCGCTCGGGCTGGGCATCGACCAGGCACCGGACATCGAGGACAAGGACCGGCTCACCCGCCACTCCTGGACCACGCTGCGCCAGGTGGGCAACCTGGGAGGCGTCAGCGTGCTGAACGTCCTGTCCCTCACCCACACCGCCCCGCCCGCGGACGGGGCGCGGGGCGTGCTGGTGGGCATCGGCCCCGGCGTCACGATCGCCGCCGGCGCCGCGACCTGGACGGCGTGACCGGGCCCGTCACACCGATCGCGTCTGAGCCCGTCGCCTCGGAGCCGGGAACTTCCCTGCTCCGAGGCGACACGAGCGGCCACAGGCCGTCGCCGTGCAGTCACTTCCACGTCCCCGTCCCCACCTGCCGCGCTAGGCGCCGACGCCCGCCGGGAGCTCCACGACTGTGAGAGGGAGTCGTGACCCTCTGCCGCGCCATCGTGTCGCCGATGTCAGCACACGTGGACAGCTCGGCACTCTGTAGGTGCACCCCCGCGATCGACGGCCCGGTCCTGCCCGAGCCATCCTCGGCTCCCCTATCGGGCACCCGCTCCACACCCAGACAGCTCGTCGGCGAGAACTGCCGCTCTGAACGAGAACCCCGGAAGCCACTGACCGCGCAGCTCAGTGACCCTGTGTCAGACCGTGGTGATAGTTACGGGGCATGGACAACACCGAGACAGCTCCGCCCGGCGCCGAGCACCCCGGCGAAGCCGCTTTCAGGCGTGGATGCCAGGCCCTGGAAGCCGACTGGGACAGCGCAGGCGCCCTGTTCGAGGAGGCGGTGCGCCGGTCCGGCCGGGAGATGCTCTGGCGTGTGACCGAGGCGTACCTGGGCAGTGAGGAGGCCGGGCAGTGGATGCGTCGCGCCGTCGCCTCGGAGAGCGAGCCCGGCGGCATCACGGTGGCCCCGGGCACGCTGGGCATCGTGAGCCATGACGAGTCCGATTTTCGCCAGGTGTGGGATATCGCTGTCGAGTCGGACGACGATGCCCTCGCGGTTGTGGCGCTCAACGCCGCAGCGGACCGTATGTGGACGGTGCTGGAGGACGGCCGTGAACGCTCGCCGGAGGAGGCAGCGCCCAGGAACACCAGCGAAAGGGGGCCGCTCCCTTCCGACAGGAGGGGAGAACAGGACCTTGACGGTGCCGGGCCGGCGCGCAAACGGTCGGACTCCGTCGCGTTCACGGACACTTTCTGCCGCCATGATCACGAACGCCGCTCGACCGCGACCTGGAACAGGGAGTCGACCTCGCCGGCTAACGTTGCCGTCAACTACCCCCTCGTCAAATGCGAGAAACCCCGTCGGAAGGTCGGCTCCGGTGGGGGTTTCCCCCTATTCTCGTGAGGCTATTTCTACAGCCTCGAATTCACCGCACGCAGTCGCTCGCGACTTGCATCTCGATCGTTTTCCCGAAGCCGCAGGAGTGATCCACCAGAGCTGAGGTCATCGAGTAGGATTCGACGCTGACTTTCGTGCTCGCTTTCGAAGAAGGCACCTTGCAGAATATTTCGATCCAGCTGCCCTAGCGCAGTGAGGCATGCATGAGCGCAGCGAACTGCATCCTCCGGCTCTCCATTAGCGCGACACAGAAGCGCATAACGCAAGCACAGAACCCCATAAAAGGCGTAGATATCTGCTACATCCAGGAGTTCCCCTTCGGATGGCTGGAGCTCCGAAAATGCCTCCACCGCCTCCACGCGCACAGCAAATGCACTGCCCGTCAGGCTCGGATTCCAAAGCTCGTCCAGGATTTCCAGGTAGAGATCAACATCTTCCGCGCGGGCGTCATCCCCACCTCGTAGACCCGTGAAGAGCTGAGCCATGCGCTCGGTGCAGCTTGCCACGAACAAAGCAAGCCTGACTTGCTTACCCCCTCTCAGGGATTCGGCCACAGCCGCATCCACTGCCATACAAAACCCCTCTGGCGCGTTGTCGTTTTGCCACTGCCTGGGAAGACATTCCCCACCATTCTGCCACCTGAGCCCCGAATGATCGGAGCGCAGATCCTGAGGCACACATTTCTTGATGTCCCTCCCGCAACCGGCGCATATCCGAACACCTTCGCGTACAAGAGTGCATTCTGTTCAGCATGCATGCCGGGGACGTTAGGTACATGCATCTCGCGCCGACGGAGAGGAACAGACATCTGTGCGGGTGTCAAACCATCTCCGCTACCAGCAATCAAGTCAGGCCGGCCACGAGGGGTATCCACGCGCACAACAGCCACAGTGCTGACTTTGTTCTTGATGAACTCGTCTGGTTCCGCGGCGTGGATCGCACTTGCCCGTTGAGACAGGTTGCAGTTATGGACCAGGACCGGAGTGGCTTCCGCGAGCACATAGTAGGCGTGGATGTCCTGGATCGTGAGGTCGTGGGTGCGTTGACGCTTGGTGTAGTGGGTTACCTCGGCGATCTGGACGTGCGTGCCGGCGCTGGTGCGCAGCCACTGACCCGGGTGCAGGTCTCCGGCTTTCACCCACTTTTTGAGTTCGGGTACCCAGAAGGGGTGGGTGTCGGTTGCGACGATTCTCGAGTAGTCATCGTCTACGGAGATGGTGATCTCGGTGAAGTCCCTGTCGTCCTCCGTGGTGATGGTGGCGACGACTTTCTTCTTTGTGGTCTTCCCCGTCTTCGTGTCAGTGGTGGCTCCTTCGGCTTGGGCTGAGAGCTGGCCGGACACGCTGTGATCCGCTTTGTCGTCAAAGGCGTTTCCTATTGCGTTGCCTGCTGCTCCCGCTACGGCACCGCAGCCGGCAGCAGCGCCGAATCCGACGCCTCCCGTAGCCAGTCCTGCGCCCGCCGCCGCCCCGAAGCACGCTCCGCCCACTACGACTTCAGTGACGACGGAGGCGATCATGCCTTTGTTGTCGCCGATCCAGTTCCCCGCGTCATCCAACGCGTTGACCCATCCGCACTTGGACCAGAAGCCACAGTCGCTTCCTCCGCCTGAACTGCCGCTGCCGCTGCTTGGAGCGGAGGCGGTACCGCCCCCGCCGCCCTTGCCACCACCACCGCCACCACTTGGCTTGTGTCCGGGCTGCCACTCAGGGCCGCCCCCCCGAGCAAGACTCGATGATGCCGCACTGTGCGCCGCCGGGGTCCCTCAGGCCGGTGGGATCGCCGCGAGGGTGGCGGCGTCGATGGCGAGGCTGGAGGTGCCGTGGTGGTCGCCGGCGAGGAAGGAGAGTTTGCTGCCGGTCGTCCCCGCGGTGGCGGTGCGCAGGGCGATGGTCTTTCCTGCGGCTGTGTAGTAGCGGGTGCCGGCCAGGGTTTTGGCTGTGCCCTTGGTGGTGAGCCGGACTTCGCTGCCGCCACCGAGGTAGAGGACGGTGTCGCCGTCGCCCTTGGTGTTGCGGCTGATGAGGAGTTCGCCGCCGGCGTCGTAGAGATAGCTGGTGCCGGTGGCGGGTTCGGTGGTGGTGGCGAGTTTGCCTTCGGTGTTCCAGGTGAGAGTCTGCTGGGCCTGGACACCGGGACGGCTGGTGGTGCTGCCGGTGTCGTCGTATGTGTACGTGCCGGTCTTCGCCCCGGTAGTGCCGGTGAGGGGGTGTGGCTGGCCGGTCGGGGTGCCGTAGGCGTACGTCGTGGTGCTGTTGCCAGTGGTGGTGTGTTTGGTCTCGGTCTTGCGCTGGCCGCCCGTGGTGTAGGTGTAGCTGGACCAGTAGGGAGCCTCGCCGTCAAGATTGGTCGTGGTGCGGCCGGCGGTGGCGCAGTCGGGTGTTCTGGGGGTCCAGGCTTCGATGAGGCGGCGGTGGCCGTCGTAGGTGAAGCACTGGTTGTCGGTCTTCGTCGTGCCGCCGGTGCCCTGGGTGGCGGCGTCGAAGATCGAGGTGATGTTCCCGGCGTCGTCCTGGGTGAAGTTGAGGTCCTGCATGCGGCCCGGGTGCGCGGTGTCGCTGACGACGGAGCTCTTCAGACGGCGTGTGCCGGGCTCGTACCCATAAGTGAGGGTGAGGTTCTGGCTGGTGGCAAGGGTGAGTTGGCGCAGGTCGCCCAGTTCGGAGTAGGTGGCGTCCTTGAGGTAGGCACCGGTGCCACTCGCGGTGGTCTGGAGGCCCAAGTCGTTGTACTTGTTGGACACCGTCTCGGCGGGCAGACCGCCTACGGCCGGATTGCTGTACTCGCGAACGGTGCCGTCGAGGTTGTAGACGGTTGAGAAGTTGAGGGTGTCGGGCACACCCGCCTTTTTGTTTTCCGTGAACAACTTCAGGGCCGTGAAAGAAATGTGGGCATGAATCGCTCGACCGTGCCCACTAACCTTCCGCAGGGCTCCTCCAGTGCCTCGCCGGTATCCAGCACCTATCCAGCACGGAGAACGACTAGAGGCCCGACCTCGGAAGGCCGGACCCCTTGTGGTTGAAGCGCAACTCCGTCACATGCTCTTGCCCTACGTGACGTACTTCTGTCTCGGCATCAAGTGGCCTACTTCTGGCGCGACCGCACCCACGGCCGCCCCGACGGTTGGTCGCGTGGCCAACGCGTGACCAACAGCGGCCAGGAACAGGCAGAAACACCCAATTGGAGTCCAAACTAGGCGGGTGGCGAGACCTTCCACTCTGGCCATAAAGCGCCTGTGCAGAAGCCCTTCGCGCCTCGGTCCGACCAGGGGTGGCGGCCCCGGTCGCGCTCCAGGCGCGGGTAGTCACGAACGCAGTCCCAGATTCTGATTGATCTCCGTCGTCACCTCGGAGAAGTTCATGGTCATGAAGCGCAGACCCGGAGCCTCCGAGCAGCGGTGCGACGGGCTCGCGGTCCCAGACGCCGGTGAACCGCACTCCTGCCCGTGGGTGTTCGGGGCCGGCCGGGGTGAGGCGTCCCGCGAACTGCCGGGCCGTCTCGGGCCGCAGCACCACCATTCGGCCGACCGCCCGCAGTATCCCGCTCCCGGAGGTCACGGCCGGCCCGTTGAACGCTTGTGCGTTCGCGAAGAGGTGCCGTGATCGCTCGACAGTTCGGACCGCTGACTGTCCGGGCGGCGTCAACAGCGGGATGATGGGGGTGACATGGGAGAAATCCCCTGTCGTCCCATCGGCCTGCCCTCAACCGAGGAGACAAGGGGCCTTGGCCCGCAAACAGCCCAATCGACTTCTCACCGCCCTGCTGGACGAGGCCGACTGGAACCGGGCGGAACTGGCACGCGCCGTCAACGATCTGGGCGCGGCCCAGGGCCTGCCGCTGCGCTACGACCGTACGTCGGTCGCCCATTGGCTGACCGGCTCCCGCCCCCGCGCCCCCGTCCCTGACCTGGTCGCGGCGGCGTTCAGCCGCCGTAGCGGCCGTCTGGTCACCGCCGAGGAGACGGGCCTCGCCCGGCCCCCGCAGACGACGGGAGAATCCTTCCCTGGCCCGCTGTCAGTGGCGGGCCACGTGGGAGACCGGCTGGCCGCGCTGTCCCGCGCCGACACCGACCCCGTACGCCGGGCCCAACTCACCGGCTCCGTCTACGAACTGGCCGCAGAGGCGCCCTTCTGGCACCCCGGACGCCGTCCCGCACCGCGGAAGGGCGTGGGTCCACAGGCCACGTCCGGCGATCTCGAACGGCTGCACCGGATGATCCGGGTTTTCGCTGACCTCATGGAGCGTCATGGCGGTGACCACGCGCGTTCCGCCCTGGCGGCCTATCTCGCCGAGGACATCAGCCGGCTGCTGACCACGTCCGCCGTGCCCTCCCTGCGACGGGAGTTGTTCGCCGGCGCGGGGCAACTCACCCATCTCCAGGCCCGTATGAGCATGGACGCGGGCCATCACAGCGTGGCCCAGCGCTACTTCACCACCGCTCTCGACCTCGCCCGCGAGGCCGACGACCGCCGCCTGTTCGCGATCACGCTGCGCGCCATGAGCCTCCAGGCGCTGTTCCTCGGCTTCGGGGAGCACGCGGGGCAGCTCTCCGGCGCGGCCGTGGACACTGCGGGCTCCGGGACCGATGCCGCCACGCGCGCGTTCCTGCTGAGCCAGCGCGCGCTCACCCACGCTCATGCGCGGCAGCCCCACCGCGCCGTCCGCGATCTCACGGCGGCCGAGGCCGAGCACGACCGCGCCACCAGCCCCGCCGGGCCGTTCACCGGCTATCCCCGGGCGGGTCTCGACTACCAGCGCGCCCGGGTGTGCCTCGCCCTCGGGGACACCGCGGAGGCGGTACGAGCGCTGACCGCCTCAGCCGACGACCGCGCCGACGACCGTCACCGCTCCAGCGCCCTCACCCGGGCCCGGCTCGCCGAAACGCTGCTCTCCGTGGGACATCTCGACGAATCCTGTGTCCACTGGCACATCTTCCTCGATCACTACCCCAGCCTGCGTTCGGCCCCCGCGGACCAGGCTCACCGACGCCTGCGGACGTCCCTGCGCGGCTTCCGCCGCCAGCCGCAGGCCGCCGCCGTGATCCACCGCGCACGGGCCTTCCCGCCACGCCGCGCCGCCCGCTGAAGCGATCACCAGATCATCATCGACGCCGACACCCGCCTGTTCGTGGTGATTGGCCGGCCCCTGCCCGGCAACCGGACCACCGCAGGGCGTGGGAGGAGTCCGGCGCGAAGGGCGCCGTCGGCAAGGCCGACGATTGCCGACGGGGGGTATCCGGGCGCCGGACTCCTGAGACCTCACCGTCTGTTGCCTGGCGCCCGCCAGCCCATGGCCGCCTTCCGCCGCCGCATGTAGACCGGACTCGCCCCACAAGGCGCCGAGCGCCCTCGGGCGACGGAAGCCGCAGTGGCGAAGCCCAGATCGAGCGAGCACTCCAGCATTGCCGTACCTGACGGAGGTACGCGCCGACCGCATCGCCCGTTCGTCCGACACCGGCGCGCATCTCGTGGGACATGGTGATGATCCGCGAACCGCTCCGCCGGTCTCTCGCCCCTGTCTCCGACTGGTCGGCCGGTCGGACCGACGGGCTCAGGACCAGGTGACGGGCAATTCCGTTGGCCGGGTGAACAGGTAAGTGTCCGGTTCCCAGGCGATGTCCTCGTGCTTGGCCGCCAGCGCCAGATCCGGAAGATGTGTGAAGAGAGTCGACAGTGCCGTTTGCAGGTACTGACGGGCGATGTTGACGCCGAGGCAGAAGTGGGGGCCGGTGCCGAAAGTGATGGCGGGATCCTCACGCGTGCTGCGGTCGAGGCGGAATCGATCTGGCTGCTTGTAGTGTTCCGGATCCCAGGTCGCGGCGACCCAGGGAGTGACGACGGCGTCGCCGGCCCGGATGCGCACCCCGTGCAGTTCGGTGTCGGCCAGGGCGAGCCGGGGCATGGAGGTCATGCCGTTGTGATGCAGCCGCAGCAGTTCGGCCACCGCGGTGGGCCACAGACCGGGGTCGCGCCGTACGCGGGCGAGTTGGTCGCCGTGCCGCAGCAGGGTGTACACGCCCGTGGTGACCGGGCCGGTGACCGGTTCCGCGGAGGTGACGAACAGGTACATCACCGTGGCGTGCAGATGCTCCGCGGTGATGGTCCCGCGGTGGTGGGCGCGGATCAGCGCCTCGACCGGGTCGCGTGGTTCGCGTCCGACTTCGTAGTCGGCGCTCTTGGCTTCGATGACTTCGTCGGCGAAGTCGAGCATCCACCGGGTGGACGTGTCGATCTTGGCGGCCGGTGTCGTGTAGTCGACCTGTGAGCGCAGTCGGGGCACGATCTTGCGGCGCTGGCGTGGTGCCACGCGCATCAGGTCACAGGCCAGGGTCGCCGCGAGCGGATGTGCGTAGGCGCGGTGTAAGTCGGCGGGGTTGGGGCCGTCGCACAGTGCCGTCGCCAGGTCGGTGGCGGCCAGGGCGATGGCGGGTTCGATGGCCTTCGCGGCGGCCGAGCTGAAGAACGGCTGCACTACGCGACGTACGGTGGTGTGCTCGGGCGGGTCGAGGTTGAAGATGCCGCCGGGCACGCTGTTGAAATCGTCTCCGGCGATGCGCTGCCCGCCGGGGCAGGTGAGGTCGCGGGAGAAGTCGCGGCTTGATCCGATCGCGGTGATGTCGGTGCGGCGGGTCACCAGCCAGGCGCGGTGACCGGAGGGGAAGATCACCGGCGCCACCGGCCGTTCGCGCCGCAGGAGGTCGAACATCTCGGGGGGCAGGCCGTGGCCGCGGGTGGGGAAGGAGTCGGGCCAGGTCAGTTCATCGGGAATCGTCGTTGTCACGGTCGTTCCTCTCATCGGTGAGCACGGACAGGGCGTGGCCCGCCCCTACGGTGAGGCCGGGGACCAGACCGGCGGCCACCACGTCGTAGACGGGCACCCTGCGGTGGTAGACGAACAAGGCGCTGGGCCGCGCGAGCATGCCGGCCGCGTCCAGCAGCAGCGGGGCCTCGGCGAAGATGTAGCGGGTATTGATCTCGATCTGAGCCGTAGAGGGTTCCGTGTCGGTGGAAGTGGCCAGTGCTGTCCGGGTCATCGCGTGCACCGCTTCCCGCATCGGAGCTTGCGTGCGATAGGCGTTCTCGATGCGGGCACGGCTCTTCTGGTAGCCGGGGTGGGAGGCGAAACGGGTCATCACATGGACCCGCGTGTCCGTGTCGGTCACCCCGCAGTCAGCCAGGGTGCGCCGTGCGACGTTGCGCATGTTGTGGATGACACGCTTGGAACGCTGGACCGCGTGCCGCGGCGCCTTGCCGGCGGATATGTAGCGCAGCGCCGATTCGGGGGCCCCGGGAAGGACCACGTGCACGTCGGAGAAGGAAACGGCGGCGCTTTGGCACAGGTCGGTCACGGTCTGCGTGGAGTAGAAGGAGTTGAACGGGGACAGGCCCAGCACCAGGGTGCCGTAACGCTCTGCCAGGCGAGGGTTATGAAGATCAAACCCCTCTACCCGGAATCCGCTGGGGCCTGGGGTGTCTTGTGCCGCCTCTCCCGGGGGTCCGTCTGTATCGGTGTGGGGCGGTGAAGCTGTACGGACTCGGCTCATAGCAGCGGCCTCATTTCTCTGGGCGGTTGGGGCGGGTCGGTTGGGAGCCTGCGGGAGGGGTGAGTCACTTGTTCGGTGCCGACGAGGTCTCTTCGGCCGGGCAGGCACGGTTGTCGGGTACAGATCCCGGGCCGGCGTGCGCGTCGATGATCAGGGCGTGAGGGCAGTCGAGGTAGTTCGCCCAGAACGCTTCCCCGTACTTTGCGCGGCCCTCTTCGGACACGGTCGGGCGGGCCCATGAGACGCGGTCGAATCCGGCCGCCTCAAGAGCCTGCTCGTGCGCTTCCGCGGACCAGCGGAAAAAGTCGAGGTCCAGGACCTCCGGCCCCACCCACGCCCGCAGGTGTCCCGGTGTGCCCTCCGCCGGTGACTGCTGCGAGCTCAGAAGCATGCCGTAGCCCCGGTACCACTGCGGATCCGTGGAAAAGCCCGGGTTGAGGACCGCGGCCACGAACCGCCCACCCGTCGCGCGCAGCGCTCGCCGCGCCGTCGTACAGAACCCCTCCAGTGCCTCCCTGCTGGACGCGTAGGGCAGTACGTACACGGCCGTCACCACGTCGAATGAACCGGCGATGTCCGGCAGGTCTCCGGCGGCGGGGTCGGCGGCGTTCGCTGCCAGGTACTCCACGCCCAGTCCCTCGCGCTCCTCGCGCCGCCGGGCGTGCTCCACCATGGCGATCGACTCGTCCATCCCCACCGCACGCGCCGCCCCGGCACGGCGCAGCCGACGGGCGTACAACCCGCTGCCACACCCGAGGTCGAGCACATTCCGCCCGCGGATGTCACCGACCGCGTTCAGGAAGCTGTACGCCTCGACGTGCTCCCGGAACGGCATCTCCTCCATGCTGCTCTCGTACGCCGCCACCGCTGTGTCGAATTGGGAATCCACCGTCATCGCCTCGCTTTTGTGTGTCGTTGTGCTCGGCCGGCCCTGGAGTGCGCACGGCGGGGCACGGGTGCGTTGTTCCTCGTGTGCTGCTCTGTCTTGTCGCCGCGCCCCGGCGCCGTACGCGCCCGCAAGCGGCCGGAAGCGTGCACGCGTTGAACGCCGGAGCGGCGGTGCGGGCCGCCGGTCTCCAGGCCGGTCGTGTCCGTGCTCTCCTTGTCGGCGACCGCGACTCCGCCCACGCGAGTCTCAAGTCCCTCGACCTTGCCGTCGTACTCCGGCTGGATCCGCTTCAGCGTCTTCTGCACCCGGTCCTCGTCGCCGGTGATCCGCACCAGGACCATGGCGCTGCCGCCGCCCTCGCCGCGCAGGGCCGGAGCCTTGCCCAACGTCCATTAGGACAGGGCCTGTTCGACCCCGCCTCGGCCCCGATGCGCTCGAAAAGACGACGAACGCCAATTGTGATGAGCGTCGCGAATCGAAAGCCGCGCCGCCCCAATCGAGCAACGTGCTCGCCAGGATGGACAAGCCGGACCGGTGGCTGGACGGCCTCGCGGTCCTGGTCGACCTGCGGAACTCGTGCCCCCCCGGCCGTACAGGCCGAGCTCTCGGCTCAACGCGCCGCCGGAGCAGCCCTCTTGACGGCTCCGAGCGGCAACTGGCCACCGTCAGACGTTCAACGCACGCCCGAGGTCGCCATGCAACTCGAAACCACCGGCCCATGCCGCCTCACCGGGCCCCGATACCCCTGCGGCTCCGCCATACGCCTCCGCCCATGGCTCGCGCGAACCGTCCGCACCGCCGCTGCGGGAGCGGCTCACGGGTGGGCACAACCGCCCCTGAACTTACGCATCCGACCTCACGTCCACCCGGGGATTCATCATCGGCCGAGCACTTCCGGCACTGTCTCGGGAGCGGTTCGCCGTGCCGAGGAGGACACCCTCCACCTTCTCTAACGCCGGGCACTGGACCTTGAGATGACCGTCCTCACGCACCGTTTCAACAGCAGCGGTGCTAGACGATGCGATATGAACCATGAGTCATCACGCGGCTACCCAGCATGTGATTTGGTGCGTCCAGAAAGGCCCTCAAAGGGGGCGAGTGAGGCACAGCTAAGAGGTCATCTCATTTGGCTGATTGGGTAGTCTGGGCGCGTGATGATGGTCGAGCGTCTGGTGCCGGACGGGTTGTGGGAGTTGTTCCAGCGGGTGGTGCCGGAGGCGCCGGTGCGTCCGCAGGGTGGTGGCCGTCGGCGCCATGGTGATCGTGAGGTGCTGGCCGCGATTATCTTTGTAGCGACGACAGGTTGCACGTGGTCGCAGGTCCCGCCGGTGTTCGGGCCGTCCGGGGCGACGGCGCACCGTCGGTTCATGGAGTGGAGCCGGTTGCGGGTCTGGGCGAAGCTCTACCGGTTGGTGCTGGACGAGCTCGGTGCGCGTGGCGAGTTGGACTGGTCGCGGTGTGCGGTTGACTCGGTGAACATGCGGGCCCTGAAAAAGGGGATCTGACGGGTCCGAATCCTGTGGATCGAGGCAAGTACGGGTCGAAGATCCATTTGATCACCGAACGGTCCGGGCTTCCGCTTTCGATCGGCATCTCCGGCGCGAATCTCCACGACAGCCAGGCTCTTGAGCCGCTCGTGCGGGGCATACCTCCCATCCGCTCGCGCCGCGGGCCCCGTCGGCCCGCCAAGCTTCACGCCGACAAGGCTTACGACAGCCGCCACCTGCGGCAATGGCTCCGCAACCGGCACATCACACCCCGCATCGCCCGCAAAGGCGTGGAAGACGGGAAACGCCTCGGGCGCCACCGCTGGACCGTTGAGCGCACCATGGCCTGGCTCGCCGGCTGCCGCCGTCGCCACCGCCGCTACGAACGCCAAGCCATCCACTTCCTCGCTTTCGCCAGCATCGCCTGCACCCTCATCTGCTACCGCAGACTCACCAAATGAGATGATCTCTTAGCCGCCTCGCACCTCACCGAAGCCTCTCCCACCAGCAACGACGGGCAGCGCACCTCGACCCGTTCGCATCCGCATGCGACCCCCGAGAACCATCCGCCTCGCCCCCGCCCTCAGGGTGCTTTTCCTAAAGCGTGTTGCAGAAGGCTGTGAATCGGGCATTTCCGTTGTATGGGTGTGGTGTTGAAGGCTGAGCCGTTGTGGGTGGAGACGTTCACCGGGCTGCGGATGCGGCAGTTCGATCGGCTGCTGAAGGTGGTCCGGGAACGGGGCG